>JAVHPV010000109.1:0-15229 GCA_036170775.1 Gallionella sp.
TCGCTTACGGAAAAGCCAATAAATGGGTCGATACGAATGGTCAAGTCACTTATTCAGATCAACTTCCGCCCGCAAATGTAAAAACTAAAACATTGCATCCCGACAATACCGCCATCCCCAATGCGGCATCCAGTGTGCCAGTTACCAGCAAAACTTATCTGGAACGTGAAACGGAACTCAAAAAATCACAACTAGTCCAGAAAGAGGCTGCGGATAAAGCGGCTCAAGAGCAAGCACGGCAGAAAGAGAAACAAAACAATTGTGCATCCGCACAGCAAAATCTTCGCACCCTCGAACAAGGGACACGCATGGTAGAAATGGGCGCAGATGGCGAACGTTCTTTTGTCACCGACGAGCAACGTCAGCAGCGTATCAGTTCAGCCCAGCAGGACGTAAGTAAGTTTTGTAACTGACTTATAGAGTTGTCCATTTAATAGTTTCCCGTTTGTGGTTCGTGGTGAGCCTGTCGAACCACATGCCCCTTCGACAAGCTCAGGGTAAACGGATTTTTAATCTGTTTGCTGTCAACCCCTGTAGGTTACGCGACGACTTGTTCGTCGCGCATTCTCAGGGCTTCCTCGATGTCCACGGCGACCACTTTGGAAACGCCTTTTTCCTGCATCGTCACCCCCACCAGTTGTTTGGCCATTTCCATGGTGATTTTGTTGTGACTAATAAAAATAAACTGGGTGTGTAATGCCATCTTTTGTATCAAGGCACATAAACGTTCGGTATTGGTGTCATCCAGTGGTGCATCCACCTCATCCAGCAAACAGAACGGGGCGGGATTGAGTTGGAATAAAGAGAACACCAAGGCAATTGCCGTCAAGGCTTTTTCTCCGCCCGACATTAAATGAATGGTGCTATTCTTTTTGCCCGGCGGTTGTGCCATCACCTGCACGCCACTATCCAAAATTTCTTCACCCGTCAGCACTAGGCGCGCCTCGCCGCCCCCAAATAGCACGGGGAACATTTCGGATAAATGTTGATTCACCTGATTATAGGTATCCATCAGCAGATCGCGCGACTCTTTGTCAATGCGACGTATCGCATCTTCCAATGTACCCATTGCTTCGTTCAAGTCTAGGGCTTGCGCATCCAAATAAGTTTTACGTTCGCTGGCGGTTTGCAGCTCTTCTAGTGCGGCCAGATTCACTGCGCCCAACGCGCTAATGTCCGTTTCCAAACGGTTCAATTCGCTCTGTAAAAAATTCGGTTTTGCGTTGTTTGCAGTCAATAAGGGCAATAACACAGCCTCATCCACCCCTTGCAACTGCTCGGCCCATTGTTCAAAGTGCAAACGTGATTCTTGCTCTTTGAGGATCAGATCATTCAATTTTTCACGTAGCGGTGCGAGTTTATGCTCGCAAGCCATGCGCGCCTGCTCGAATTTTTGCAAGGTAAGGGTGGCATTTTCTAGCGTGTTGCGTGCCTCACCCAAGGCGATCTCGCACGTCTGGCGAGCGTGCAAAGCTGTTTGCAATTGCTGCTGTGCGGATTCATCCTGGCAAGCAGTAAACTCCTCGCGCAGTTGCACGAGGTTTTGTTCCAGTTGTTGCAAATTTTGTGCTGCATGCGTGGTATTGAGATGCAGATCGGTAATTTTTTCCGCACAGGTCTTGGTAAAAAAATGGGCTTCCTGTAGCGCATGTTGCGCATGTTGTGCCAAGCCACGCTGCTCACGTAACGCGCCCTCTTGGTGCATCACTTGGCGATGTGCTTCATCCACCTGGCTGTAAAACGTCGCTATTTGCTCACGCCGTGCGCTCATCTGTTCATCAATAATTTCCCGCTGACATTGCTCTTCGAGTGTCGCTTCCGCCACCTCGCTCAGTTCAGTATCAATCTGTGCGCTACGTTCGACACTACGTTCATGCGCCTGCGTCAGTTTTAGCAGCAACATCTGTAAGCCATGTAGTTTTTGCTGCGCCTCGTTAATGCCACTGCGCAACGGCGGAATTTTTTCTTCAATACTGTGATGCTGTTGCTCTGCCTGAGCCAACTTAGTTTTGCACAACGCCACATGCTGTTGCTGTGCCAGCACATCCTGTTGCAAGGTTTCAATCTCGCGTTGACGGGCTAATACGCCATGTAACTGCCCCTCGGGTGCATGGAACAGCACACTACACACCCCCAGCAAATGCCCTTGGGGCGTAACAAACCATCCGCCTTTAGGTAACTGCTCGCGCAACGCATAGCCTGTCGCCAAGTCAGCAATAGCATAGATATGTTGCAACCAATCGCTTAACACGGGCTGTACTTGCGCGTCTTGGCATTGCACATAAGCCAGCAGTGGCGTGAAATCAGTACGCTCGTTAGATGCACCTACCTGTGTTTCTGATGATCTGGAAAATACTGCCAGCTTGCTAGGCGGCAGTTCCTCCCAATGATTAGCATCTGTCAATGCAGGTAACGCAATCGCGTTCAAGCGTTCGCGCAACACAGCTTCCAGCGCATTTTCCCAGCCATTTTCAATGCGAATGGCTTGCCATAAACGTGGCAAATTTTCTAACTGATGGCGTTGCAGCCAAGTAGTCAGATTTTTATCGTTATCAAGTTGACGCTGCAACTGCTGCAAAGCCTGTAAGCGCGCCTCTGTTTGTGCCAGCAAACGCTCTTGTTGTTGCAACTCAAGGCGTTGTTGACGACGCACCTCATCTGCATCAGGCAATTGCGCTTGCAGGGTTGCCAACATAGCGTGTTGTTCATCACGCTGCATTTCCAACTCGGCTGCTTGCTGTTGCGTCTGCTGTAAACCCTCGCTATCAGGGCGCGGCAGGTTGTCCTTTTCCAACAGTAAACGGGCACGGCGGGCATCCAATTGTTGAAGGTTACGTTGCAAATTGGCACGTTGCGACTCCGCCAGTTGCAATTGTTGTTGCAACTGCATTTGTGCGCGCTGTACCTCCGCATGTTGCTGCTGTGCCCGCCTTGCGGTTTCTTCAACTTGGGGTAATTTTTCGGTCTCTATCTCAGCACGCTGTTCTGCTTCCGCCAGTTTGATTGCCGCGCCTTCTTGCTGACGCTGCCAATGTTCCAGCAAAGCATGCACGCCCTGTCGTTGCTGTTGCTGTTGCTCAATTTGTCGTTCTGCATGGACAAGTTGTTGCGTCAAACGCTGGCGTTGTTCCGCCACATGCTTGATTTGCTGTTCTAAACGTGCAATCTCAGCGTTGGCGGTATACAACTCGCCTTGCTTAATGTGCAAAGCATCAGATAGCAAGTAATGACCACTGCGCAACGTTTCCAATTGGCTTTCTGTCTCACGTAGCTGCGCTATTTCCGCTTCCAGCTCGGTACGCGTCTTCTCAATGTGTTGTGCGTAGCGTACGCGTTGCGCCTCTGCCTCTTGCTTCTTTACCAGCCAGAATAAGCGTTGTGTGGTTTCACGCTGTGCTTCCAACGCACGATATTGCTTGGCAACTTGCGCTTGTTCACCCAGATGAACCAGTTGCTTATCGAGTTCCTGCAAAATATCGCCCACGCGCAACAAATTGTCGCGCGTGTCACGAATACGCAATTCGGTTTCGCGGCGACGATCACGATATTTTGAGACTCCCGCCGCTTCCTCAAGGAAGATGCGCAGCTCTTCGGGCTTCGCTTCGATGATGCGCGAAATCATGCCTTGCTCGATGATGGCGTAGGCTCGCGCGCCTAACCCTGTTCCGAGAAAAATATCGGTGATGTCCTTGCGCCGCACCTGCTGATTATTGATGTGATAACTGGAATCGCCGTTGCGCTGCAACACACGCTTGATCGAAATTTCCGCATAACTCGACCACTGCCCCGCCGCTTTGCCTAGAGAGTTGTCAAAAACCAGCTCAACACTCGCGCGCGACACGGGCTTGCGCTTGCTAGAACCGTTAAAAATCACATCCTGCATGGTCTCGCCGCGCAACGCCGAGGCTTTGGATTCGCCCAACACCCAGCGTAACGCGTCGATCACATTTGACTTACCGCAGCCATTCGGCCCCACCACGCCAACAATTTGCCCAGGCAGCGGAATGTGCGTCGGATCAACGAAAGACTTAAAACCAGCGAGTTTGATTTGGGATAAACGCAATTTTTGAGTGACAACGTTTTATAATACGCGTCATTCTAACCGAAGCCATACAGCCGACCAATATGACAACCCAACCGAGTAAAACACTGGAAACTTTCCCCAACCCGAAGCCATCGCGCGACTACCATATTCATATGGAAATTCCTGAATTCACCTGCCTTTGCCCCAAGACAGGCCAGCCCGATTTTGCCACGCTGATTCTGGATTACATCGCCGATCAAAAATGTGTCGAGTTAAAAAGCCTCAAGCTCTACATGTGGTCATTTCGTGAAGAAGGGCATTTTCACGAAGACATGACCAACCTAATTTTGGATGATCTTGTGGCAGCCACGCAGCCCCGTTTTATGCGTCTCACTGCCAAGTTCTACGTGCGTGGTGGTATCTTCACCAACGTTATCGCCGAGCATCGCCAAGTAGGCTGGCAACCCGCCCCATTCGTCGAACTCAGCCAATTCAGTACGCAATCCAACACACGCGGTTAGCCCCCCTTACATGATGTTTTTGGGGCTGGATTTTGGCACTTCGGGGGCACGTGCTTGCATTATCAATCCTGCCCAGCATGTGATTTGGCAGCAGCACTGCGCCTATCTCAATCCAGAGACTCAAACGCCCGACGATTGGCGCGACACCTTGCAGCAACTCTTGCGCGCCATTCCTGCTGAGATAGCCGCGCAATTGCTCGGCGTGGCGATAGATGCCACCTCAGGCACCGTGTTGTTGTGCGATGAACATTTAGAACCTTGCTCTCCTGCCCTGCTCTACCACGATAACCGTGCGCAAGCGCAAGTAGTCGAGCAACTCAAACAGCTTGCTCCTGTCAGCCACAGCGTTTGTACCGCCACTTCTGGATTGTCCAAATTTCTCTGGCTCACCCAGCAAAGCGATAGTCAATCCGCCGCTTATTTTTTGCATCAAGCCGATTGGCTGACTGCTCTGCTGAGTGGTCAGGCAGGTATGAGCGATTACCATAACGCGCTAAAAACGGGCTACGACGTAGCCCACTTATGCTGGCCCGATTGGCTACAAGCCTTGCCACACAGCCCGCTATTGCCCAAAGTCATTGAGCCAGGCGAGTGCATCGGCTTAATCCAATCCCACATTGCAGCGCACTTCGGCATCAACTCGCGCTGCCAAATCCATGCAGGCACAACTGACAGCATCGCTGCCTTCATTGCCTCACAAGGCAATCAAATTGGCTTAGGGGTCACCTCATTGGGCAGCACACTGGTACTCAAACAACTCTCAGAAAAACGCATCGACGCACCCGAATATGGCATCTACAGCCACCGCTATGGTGAGCAATGGTTAGTGGGAGGCGCATCCAATGCGGGGGCGGCGATACTCCGACACTACTTCAGCGATGCGCAGCTGCTTGCCTTAAGCGCGCATATCCATCCCGACATCGACAGCCCACTGGACTATTACCCGCTCAGCAAAGTCGGCGAACGCTTCCCTAGCAACGATGCCCATCTGCAACCGCGCCTCACTCCTCGCCCTAGCAATGACGTAGAATTTTTGCATGGACTATTGCAAGGCTTGGCAAACATAGAAGCGGCGGGGTATCGCAAACTGGTTGAACTTGGCGCACCGCCCATCCAGCGCATTATTTCTAACGGTGGCGGCGCAAAAAATCTAGTCTGGCAACAGCTGCGCGCACGGATATTGGGTGTACCCGTCACGCTAGCAGAACACTCCGAAGCGGCTTATGGTGCGGCCTTGTTATGCAGCAAAGCGCAGTAACAGAGCGTGTAGCTCAGACCCGCAGCACTTACAATAGCGACCCTACAGCCTAACCTACCGAACGCACCATGATTGAAAAACGCCTAGACAACATCGAAACCAAAATCAGCTTTCAAGAAGACCTGATTGAAGAACTGAACAAAACCGTTTACCGGCAACAACAAAAGCTGGAACAGCTCGCAGCCATTTGCGCCGCCCTCGCTAATCGCATCCAATCACTGGCGGAACAGGAGCATGAGGACAAGCCCAGCGACGAAAGACCGCCACACTATTAAAAGGCAATATGAGAATTTTCTATTTGGCGTTGATAGTTGGTGCGCTGAAAATAAATCCATAGGCTACGCACGGATTACACACATAAAAATAAAACGGCTTGCATATCTGCAAGCCGTTTCTGTATTTGGCGTCCCCTACGAGATTCGAACTCGTGTTACCGCCGTGAAAGGGCGATGTCCTAGGCCTCTAGACGAAGGGGACTTCATGATTTTCTTGGTGGAGGTAAGCGGAGTCGAACCGCTGACCTCTTGCATGCCATGCAAGCGCTCTACCAGCTGAGCTATACCCCCGTACCTCGAAAGAGCGCGCATTATATTGATGCGACCTATGCTTGTAAAGACCGACAGCGATTTATTTATAAATATTTTTTCAAACGCGCCAAAACCATTTCACGTGGGAATAAAGCGATGACTGCATCCACCGATGGTGTGTGTGTTTGCCCCACTAACAATGCACGCACAGGCATGGCCAACTTGGGCATTTTCAGAGCATGTTTCGCTAATAATTCTTTGAACAATGCGGCAATGGCTGGGGCTTCCCAAACTACATCTGCAAAACGTTCCGTCAATTCGCGCAATGCGGGCATCACTTCGGCTTGCAACTGCGCATCCAGTAATTCTTGTGTGGGATGCACGTCGGCATAAAATACCTCGGCCTCGTCTGCCAACTCAACCAGCGTCGCGGTACGTTCCTTATACAGTGCGATAACGGCTTCCAGTGCGGGCGCATCACTGACCTGCACACCTCGTTTCGCTAAGTGCTTGCGCACCCATACCGCCAGGCGCGCATTGTCAGCTTGCTTGATGTAATGCTGATTCATCCAGCGCAGTTTATCAGGGTCGAATTGTGCGGCGGATTTACTGATGTGCTCTAGGTCAAACCAAGCAATAAACTGCTCAATCGAAAACACTTCTTCATCACCATGTGACCACCCCAAACGCGCCAGATAATTGATTAGAGCTTCAGGCAAAAAACCGTCTTCTTCATATTGCATGACACTGACCGCACCGTGGCGTTTAGAAAGACGCTCACCATCGCTGCCTAAAATCATCGGTACATGCGCATATTGCGGCGGTGTTGCACCTAAGGCTTTAAGGATATTGATTTGACGCGGTGTGTTGTTAACGTGATCGTCACCACGTATCACTTGGGTGATGCCCATATCCAGATCATCCACGACTACGCAAAAATTATAGGTTGGGGTACCGTCGGTGCGCGCGATAATCAAATCATCCAGCTCGCTATTTTCAAAGATGATTTTTCCTTTGACCATATCGTCCCAAGCGGCCACCCCAAACTGTGGGTTTTTGAAACGCACGACAGGCTGGACTCCCGCAGGCGGCGTAGGCAGCACCTTGCCTTGCTCAGGTCGCCAATGACCATCGTAACGTGGCTTCTCACCACGGGCACGCTGTGCTTCACGCAGTGCCTCTAATTCAGCAGGTGTGGTGTAGCAGTAATAAGCCTTGCCCTCGTCCAATAACTGTTGCAGCACGACCTTATAACGATCCATACGCTGCATTTGATAAAACGGACCTTCATCATGTTGTAGATTTAACCAGCTCATGCCGTCCAAAATTGCTTGTACCGACTCCTGTGAAGAACGCTCCAAGTCGGTATCTTCAATACGCAAAATAAATGTGCCACCCAGTTTTCGGGCATAAGCCCAAGAGAAAAGAGCGGTGCGTGCCCCGCCAATATGAAGATAGCCCGTAGGACTTGGTGCAAAACGTGTACGTGTTGTCATTATCAAATACCAGAAAGCAAAAAAAATAGGTGCGCATTCTACGCCAGCGACACCCTCAGCGCACCCTCAAGAAAATTTACGAATTGCTTCAAGTTCAAGATTACCAAAAATAACACGGGTAATCTGACATGGGGAAACAAGAACAACGCGCCTATCTTGATGCGATTAGAGTCCGTTGTCGTCCCACAAAGAAAGTTGACAAGATGGACATCCAAAACTGGTTTTGTGCGGTGTGTGAATATCATGGCTAATATGCACTACGATTGTTGAGTGCGCTATTTCGGCAAAAGAACCACCAAAGAAGCCAGAGCCAACCTCACGAGCTGATAGCCAGCTTCGAATTTGCTCGCAATGCGGGGCCGTATAAAGCGGCTCGGTCATTGAGAATGATTTTGATGGGCATAGCTTCCAGTAGGGGGCGCATGCGCCCTTTGTTGAGGAAGGCATTTAGGAAATCAGGGGATTGCAGCAGCGGAAGTATTTTAGGCGCGATGCCGCCACCAAGATATAAGCCGCCGCGACTCATCACTTTTAAGGCGAGGTTAGCTGCCTCCGCCCCATATAGGCACACAAATAGGCGCATGGTTTCGATACAAATCTCATCGCGCCGAGTTGAGGCGGCAGTTGAAATAACGGCAGCGGCATCGCCTGTTTGAAGTTCGGTCTTTAACCATACAGGGGCAGGCAGTTGACGGTATTCGCGCAAAAATTCATACAGGCTGACAATGCCCATGCCTGAGACGATGCGTTCCCAGCTAATATGCGTGTGCGATTTTTGTAGGTATTGCAGCAAGGAAAATTGCAGTGCATCAGCGGGACTAAAACTGCTGTGTCCGCCTTCGCTGGCAAAAGGATGGTGTTGCGCCCCATCCCAAAATAGCCCCGCCTCGCCCAAACCTGTACCCGCCGCAATAATGGCTTGATTACCCATGGCAGTAGGTGAGCCCTGTTGCAATGTCAGCAAGTCCTCATCGCTCAGCGCGGGCAGTCCAAAGGCAGTCGCTTCGAGATCGTTGAGCAAAATGAAGCGGCTAAATCCATAGCGTTGTTGCAACGCATCGGCAGCTATTGTCCACGGCAAATTGGTGGTGCTGACCACCCTGCCCTGTACTGGCCCCGCAATACCTAGAGCGATTTGCGCGGGAATTTCTAGTTTGGCTGATGCCAGGGCTGTTAAAAACTGCGCCAATAAATCTGTAAACTGGAGGTAATCACGACTACGATAGGTAACTTCATGCAGTATCTGAACACGACTTCCATCTACATTCGCTAGGGCTAAGCGTGTCTTGGTGCCGCCTATGTCACCCGTTATAACTGTAGACATGCTGAGATAACTTTCTGTGCTGGACGCAACACGACCATGCGAAAAACAACTTACCGCATGGTCGTGTTGAATTTATTTGTTCGGCTTTACAGGTTTAACACGCCATACATTCTTGGCGTATTCGTTGATGGTGCGGTCGCTGGAAAATTTCCCCATACGCGCCACATTCAATACAGCACGACGCGTCCATTCGTCTTTATCGCGGTACAACGCTCCGACCTTTTCTTGCGTTGCCACATAGCTGGCATAGTCTGCTTGCAACAAGTAGTGGTCGTTATGATGCGTCAGATTGTCGAAAATTTGACGGTAACGCTCAGGTTCTTCCACCGAGAAGAAACCGCTGCCTATCATATCCAACACCAAGCGCAACTCTGGGTTGCCGTGGTAATAGTCCCAAGCACTGTAGCCTTGGACGCGTAACTCAGCGACTTCTGGCGTAGTTAAGCCAAAGATGAAGATATTCTCTGCGCCCACTTCTTCCAGAATCTCAACGTTGGCACCATCCAAGGTGCCAATGGTCAACGCGCCATTCAGTGCCATCTTCATATTGCCCGTACCCGAGGCTTCTGTCCCTGCGGTAGAAATCTGTTCAGACAGATCACTCGCGGGGAACATTTTCTCTGCCAAAGAAACATCGTAGTTCGGCAGGAACACTACTTTGAGCAGACCATGAATCGCAGGATCATTATTAACAATACTTGCCACATCATTGATAAGACGAATGATTTGCTTTGCCATGCGATAACCTGGGGCAGCTTTACCACCAAAAATCACAGTGCGAGGAGTTACGTCTTGGGCATGACCTGAGCGTATGCGGTTGTACAAGGTAATGACGTGCAATACATTCAGCAGCTGGCGTTTGTATTCGTGGATGCGCTTGATTTGCACATCAAATAAGGAATTCGGATCTACTTTGATACCGAGTTTAGCCTCGATATACGCAGCCAAACGCAGCTTGTTAGCATGTTTCACTTCACGGAAGGATTTGCGGAAAGTCGCATCCTCGGCGAATTTTTCCAGCTTTTTGAGTTGCCCTAAGTCTTGAATAAAACCGTCACCAATGCGCGAAGCAATCAGCTGCGTCAACCCAGGATTGCATTGATTCAACCAACGACGCGGCGTAATACCGTTCGTCACGTTAATAAATTTGGTCGGAAAGATACGATGGAAATCAGCAAACAAAGTCGTCTTGAGTAATTCGCTATGAATTGCTGCCACACCGTTGACGGTATGACTGCCCACCACGGCCAAGTGCGCCATACGCACACGACGACCACCATTTTCATCAATGATAGAAACACGGCGCAATAATTCTGTATCACCAGGGTGATTGTGATTGACCTCCGCCAAGAAGCGATGGTTGATCTCGTAAATGATTTCCAAATGACGTGGCAATACGCGCTGCATTTTATCCACACCCCAAGTTTCCAAGGCTTCTGGCATCAACGTGTGATTGGTGTAAGCAAAAATCTGCGTGACCAACTTCCAAGCCTTTTCCCATTTCAGTTTATGTACATCATGCAACTGATACATCATCTCAGCCACAGCGATGGCAGGATGGGTGTCGTTCAATTGAATGGCAACTTTTTCAGGCAGTTGATTCCAATCGCTATGTTCGGCCAAGAAGCGTTGCAAAATATCTTGAATAGAGGCGGAAACGAAGAAATACTCTTGCTTCAGACGTAGCTCTCGCCCCATCACGGTGCTGTCATTGGGATACAGCACTTTGGATAAACTTTCCGTAATGCCTTTTTGTTCCACCGCACCAACGTAGTCGCCCGCATTGAACGAATCCAAATCGAACTCACTGGTCGCCTTCGCTGCCCACAAGCGCAGGTTGTTCACGGTTTCAGTCGCAAAGCCAGGGATAGGCACATCATAAGCCATCGCCAACACGGTTTCGCCATCCACCCAACGATGCTCAGTCACCCCATGTGCGACAGGAATATGCACCACATGCCCGAAGAAACGCACGGGATACAAGTGCTCAGGACGCTGGAATTCCCAAGGATTACCATAACGCAACCAATTGTCGGGACGCTCAACTTGCTGCCCCTGTTCGATACGTTGATTGAACATGCCGTATTCATAACGGATACCGTAGCCCTGCCCTGGCAAATCTAAGGTTGCCATAGAATCCAAGAAGCACGCGGCCAACCGACCTAAGCCACCGTTACCCAAGGCTGCATCAATCTCAATCTCTTCGATGCGCTCCATATCCTGCCCCAACTGCTTCAGGCCTTCACGCAACTGCGGTTCAATGCCCAGGTTCAAGGAAGCATTAGACAAAGTGCGACCAATCAAAAACTCCAAGGATAGGTAATACACCCGTTTTGGATCTTGACCGTTGTTGGCATCTACCGTTTTTGACCAACCTTCAATCAGGCGGTCCCGCACAGCATGTGCCGAAGCTTCATACCAATCACGCCCTGTGGCAGATTTAGATGATTTTCCTTCGGAATACAACAGGTGATTGGTTAAGGCTTGTTCGAATGAAGTTTGTTTAGAATTAGCACTGGGGGTAGATTTCTTTGAATCGCTCATGGAGTTGTTAGCCTACAAAAAATAAAATGGATATGGGCTGATTCTACCAATTAAACGCTTAAATGTCGCTCACCACGAATAGGACGCAGGGAAAAACGCCCATAACGCATCGTGTAAACATAAAAAAATTAGGCGAACCACAGTGATTTCTTAACGCGATACAGATTCGGGGGTACTCTATGGTACATGGTCACCTTTACCCTCTTTTTCACCCTCGGTATCTGGCTGTTACAGCAACAAGCTGCACTGCCCGACATGTCTTGGGCATGGCTATTGCTGGCTGCGCCTTTGCCATTGTTGCTCAGTGAGAAAAATGTCTGGGTGCGTAGTTTGCGCGGGCTACTGTTCGCCACTTTTGCCTGTGCGTTGGGATTTTATTTTTCAGCCTACCAAGCGCAACAGCGTCTCGCAGAGAGCCTTGCCGATGCGTGGCAAGGACGCGACATCGAAGTACGTGGCGTGGTTGCAGAATTACCGCGTCAACATGAGCGCGGTTTGCGCTTTCGTTTTGACGTAGAACAAACGCTTACCCCTCAAGCCAGTGTGCCAGCCCATTTTTATCTCAGTACTTACTTCGACACCAAAGCGAAGCCGTTATTGATTCACGCGGGTGAACGCTGGCAATTCACGGTGCGCCTCAAACAACCTCATGGCAGCAGCAATCCTTACGGTTTCGATTTCGAGGCGTGGGCGTTAGAGAACAATTTACGTGCCATCGGTTATGTGCATAACAAAGGCAATAATATGCGACTGGATGCACGTGCTGAGGGAATTTTCTATCGCATCGAAACATGGCGTGAATCGGTGCGCGACAAGTTCCAATCTACGTTAGGTAGTGCGCCTTATGTTGGTGTTTTGAGCGCACTGGCGATCGGTGACCAAAGCAGTATTCCGCAAAATCAATGGCAGGTATTTACCCGCACTGGGGTAAATCACTTGATGTCTATTTCAGGTTTACATATCACCATGCTGGCGAGTTTTGCCTTTGCCTTAACCTATGGGTTATGGCGGCGTAGCACACGTTTGCTACTTGCTTTGCCTGCACGTAAGGCTGCGGCCTTGGCTGCCTTATGTGTTGCGCTAGGCTACGCACTGCTGTCTGGCTTTGGCGTACCCGCACAACGCACCGTGTATATGGTCGGAGCGGTCGCCGTGGCCCTGTGGCTAAATCGCAATTTTTCGCTCGGACAAATTCTTAGTATGGCCTTGTTAGGGGTGCTGATTCCCGATCCGTGGGCGGTGTTGTCGCCTGGCTTCTGGCTATCATTTGGCGCAGTCGCGTTGATTCTGTATGTCACCGCACATCGTATTGGGCAAGCACATTGGCTCAGAGAGTATTTCACCGTGCAATGGGCGATGACGATAGGTCTCATTCCACTGTTGCTCGGTCTGTTCCAACAAGTCTCGCTGGTGTCGCCGCTGGCAAATGCACTAGCGATCCCTCTAGTCAGCTTTATCGTCGTGCCGCTGACACTCCTTGGCGCAATCATCCCAAGTGAAATTCCCCTGTGGCTAGCGCATATCGTGATGGATATGACTATGCAATTTCTGACATGGCTCAACCAGTTACCTCAAGCGGTGTGGATACAACATGCGCCCACTGCGGCAAACATCGTATTCGGCATGATCGGCGTATTGTGGCTGTTGCTGCCACGTGGCTTTCCCTCAAGGTGGATGGGCGGATTATTATTGCTGCCGATGTTCCTCAATCAAGCCGCCCCCCCTCCCAACAATACCTTGCGCATGATTGTGTTCGATGTCGGACAGGGGCTGGCAGTGAGCGCGCAAACCACGCATCACGCCCTGCTCTATGACACAGGGCCTGATTTCAGTGGTGAGGCGGATAGCGGTAACCGCATCTTGATACCTGCGTTGCGCGCCTTGGGCATCAGAGAATTGGATGGTCTGATGCTCACCCATGACGATATTGATCACACAGGCGGAGCTGCGTCAGTCATGCAAGCGATGCCCATCACGTGGGTAGCCTCTCCTTTGCCAGCCGAACATCGGTTGCTACAAGGGATACGTGAGGCCAGACCGTGTCATGATGGTGATCACTGGGTTTGGGATGGGGTAAGTTTTGCGGTTTTACATCCTGGCAGCGCAATGCCCGAAAAAACCAAATCACACGATAACGATCAAGGCTGCGTACTGCGTATCAGCGTAGGGGAACAGCATATTTTACTCACCGCTGATATTGAACAAGCCTCCGAACAACGCTTACTGGCGAACCACGCCCAAGAACTGCCAGCTAACCTGTTAGTCGTACCACACCACGGCAGCAAAAGCTCGTCCAGTGAAGCTTTTATTGCCGCCGTCTTACCCGAGCAAGCGATATTTACCGTGGGCTATCGTAATCGTTTTGGTCATCCCAAAGCTGAAGTGGTACAACGTTATGCGGATAGTGGCGCAGAATTATTCCGCTCTGACCAAGATGGCGCGATTTTGGTCAACATGAATGCACAGGGAATCACGTTAGAACGCTACCGCAAAACGCATCGCCGTTATTGGACACATGACGTGACGAACAACGGCGACTAATTTTTTACAGTGGCAAGCGGTAATGATCTTGCGTCATATTGTCTACGCCACAAGGCAATTGCTCGATCCAATCAAGAAATTGATTGACCATTTTTTTGCCTTTGAATGACTTGCCATGCTGCGGCACGATCCATTCCACATCCATTTGCCGCACCATGTTTACCCAGTAGCGACATATCTTGTTTGAAATCATGTAGCGACGATGGAAACCGTCCATATATTTAATATGCGCATTGAAATCTTCAACAGGGCTATCTGCCTCGTTATGCGAAACAATAGATGCGCCCATATCACCACTAAACAGAATTTTGCTGATGGGATCGTAAAACTGGAAGTTGCCTTCAGAGTGCATAAAGTGCGCAGGCACCGCTGTAATTTGCATATTCCCCAAAGGTAAATTCATTCCTTCATCGGGAATCGACAAAATGCGCCCATCAATGTTGCCAACACTACAAAAATGCGGTACGAAGCGTGCCCATAATTTTGAAATTGCCACCTTGCAATCCGAATGTATCAACCATTTGTTGATGGAGGCGATAATGTCTGGATCGGCATGAGAAGCCAAAATATATTCGAGCTTTTTGGGTGGAAAATAATTGTGCATTGCCATCAGCAAGCCGTTGTAAGTCATGTTGCCACCTGGGTCGAGCAATGCACCATGACCATCATCAACAATCAAAAACTGGTTCGCTTGAACTGCAATCCCCGCTTCATCATCCACCAAGTCATCAAACATCAGACACATGTGATGACCGTTATTAAACAGTTCAATTGCCATTTCTTCTCCCTTTACGCTTTATTAGTTTTGGCTATTTTTTCGACTCGCCATGCTATGTGACCAATCGCACAATATCGTTGATATAAATCAAAATCAACATGATTATATTGCGTACCCCCGTCGCTCTGGCGCAGAAAGATGCTGCTATGATGCGCAGGTCAGAAAATACTGACAGAGCAAGGTATCTAATCGACGCGACAACCAAGGGAGATAAAG
>JAVHPV010000110.1:0-3100 GCA_036170775.1 Gallionella sp.
GGGGTGATGTGCAGTTTGAAGTGGGTGAAGGTGTGGGTGAATTCGCTCAGGTCATGTCGGGTGAGCACTTGCAATCCTTGCCGCAGCACGTAGTCCTGCGGCAACTCTGCGCCGTCTTCTAGTTGCGGGAAGCTCCATAAACCGCCCCATATTCCCATCGGCGCACGCTTTTCTAGCAGGATGTTGTTGTCGTGCATCAGTAGCAGCCAAGTGACTTGTTTTTCTGGCACAGCTTTACGTGGGCGCGGCGTGGGAAATTCGCCAACGCGTTGCGTTTGATAGGCAACACAGTCGGCATTGAGCGGGCACTCATCACAGCGCGGCTTGCTACGCGTGCAGCGCGTCGCGCCCATATCCATCAAGGCTTGTGTGTAAGTTGCCACATCGCGCGCGGGCAACAGGGCTTCGGCTTGTTGCCAAAGTTGCGCTTCAATTTTGGCATCGCCTGTCCAGCCTGCAATGCCGCAATAGCGCGCCAATACGCGCTTTACATTGCCATCGAGAATGGCGCGCTGCTCATGGTAGGCCAATGCGCAGACGGCGGCGGCGGTGGAACGACCGATGCCAGGCAGTGCCACGATGTCGTCAAAGTGGCGCGGAAATATGCCGTGATGCGCCGCCATGATGCGTTGCGCGGCGCAATGTAAGTTGCGCCCGCGCGCGTAATAGCCGAGCCCGCTCCACAGGGTTAGCACTTGCTCTTCCGTTGCGGCGGCGAGTGCAGCGAGAGTCGGGAAGGTGGCAAGAAAGCGTTGGTAATAGGGGATGACGGTGGCGACTTGCGTCTGTTGCAGCATGATCTCGGAAAGCCACACGCCATAAGCATCCGCGCCTTGCCAAGGCAGGTCATGCCGACCATGCAGACGTTGCCAAGCAATGAGGCGGGAAGCGAAATGGGACATGGTGAGCGTCGATGCGGAAGCAGCCCCGCATCTTCTCTGTTAGCGGAACAAACCCTTGAGACTTTCTTTGAGCTTGTCCTGAACTTTAGCTTTGACTTCTTCTTTTTTGGCTTCGACTTTTTGCTTCACTGCGTCGCCCACCATCGCGCCAAAATCCAAACTGTATTTCAAATCGGCAAAGGGCCCGCTGATGCGCACAGGCACGGTCACGCCCCCCACCGCATCTTTGCCGCCCTGACCTTCCAAGGTTTTAGCCAAAGTCGCTTTGGCGAGGTAGTTCATGCTGTCGTTACCGATGTTGATGTCGCCCACGCCGCTCAAGCGCAGCAGCGGTGACTTCATTGACAGGTCGTCGTTATGTGCCACGCCATTGCTCACCTTGAAAGTGGCTTTGAGTTCGCTGAAATCAGTCTTTTCGTTAGCATCAGCGGCTTGCGTTTGCGCATTTGCGCCGCCTTTACCGAACATAGCTTTCGCGTCACGCAATTTTTTGGCGACATTGATGCCCTTCACCGCGCCATCGGCGAGATTGAGCGACAGCGAACCATTCATGGCTTTTTTCATGGCACTCACCGTGGCACCTTGCATCGTGAGGTTCAACCCTACGTTGCCCTTGCCTTCCAGTGTGTCAAAGTTGGCGGCATCTTTGGTCAACAGCGGCACATTCACGCCACTCAAAGTTTGATTGATGCTGATGCTGGGGATGGCTGCGGCATTGACGCTGACACTGCCATTCATACTGCCTTGATAGAGATTGGCGGAGAGCGGTGCAATGTTGACCTGCCCGCGATGCGCTTTCACATCCAAACGCACATTGCTAGATTTGATATTGGCGACTTTCAACGTACCGATACGCAAGCTACCGTCCAGATTAAGTTTGCGCAGCCCCGCCAAATCCAGTGGTTGTTCCGGTTCAGCCGCTTTGTTGTCGGCAGATTTAGACGGAATATACAAATCAGCATCAAACTGATCGACATCCACGTCGAAGTTAATCGCAGGGTCAGCAAAACCATTCACGCCAACTTTGGCTTTCACTTGGCTTTGCAACAGCCCTCCCGCCAGATTAGCTTGCACGTTTTGTTTTTTCGCGTCGATCTGCACACTGCCTTTCATCTCGCTGCTCACCGATTTGTTCGGCAACTTGTCGCCCGTAGCCGTCACAGCAATATTGAGGTTACTCAAGTTAAATTGTTGCGCGGTAAAGTTGCCCGATAACGGCGAACTCAGTTTCACTTTGAAGGCTTGCTCAGGCTGCTTGACATCAAGGTCTAAAGTTAATGCCGCCACTTTGAAGGATTGCGAATTGCCTTCCACCCCAGGCAACGACAACGCGGCAACGATATTGCCCGATGCGCCGTCCAACTTGGCATTTAAGGTTAATTTGTCGCCCGAGAATTTATCTTTGGTCAGGCTCAGGGAAGGTGCATCTAGGCTGGCATCAAAGTTGTCTTTACCTTTCACCCCAGTGGCATTGAGTGAAAATTTCGCCGCGCCAAATTCTTGCGTGCTGAGATTCGCGTTCGCATCGCCACTAGCGGTTAGCTTGAGGTTGCTGATGTCCAAGGCAGAACCCGTCACTTGCAGATCTAACCCGTCGAGTTGGTATTGCTGCTTATCTAAATCGAAAGTAAGGGTGGTTTTAAGCTGGCTGCTAATGTCCAGCTTAGGTTGATTGGCTTGTACTCCCACCGATAAAGCAATTTTGCTCGGCACACCGTTGGCAATACGCCCAGTTTGCAGATTCAAATCTTTGATGACGTATTGCGCACCCGTGGCTTCATCACGATAGTTCAGATTGGTTTTAGCGATAGACACAGAAGCGATGTCAAACGTGACCGGTTGCGCTGTGTCGGGCTTTTTCTCGTCCTTACCGCCGAGCAAATCGTCGATGTTGGTTGTGCCGTCTTTATGCTTTATTAAGGTGGCTTGCAGGCCACTCAACGAAACTTTATTCACCACCGCTTGTTTGCTCAATAAGGGCATCAGTGCCAGCGACACGCTCGCGCTTTCAATCGCCGCAAATGGCTTATCGCTATTTAGTTCCGAGAGGGAGATTTTCCCCAGATCAGCCCCGATGCTAGGGAAGAAAGACAGCTTGATGTCGCCATCCAGCACGAGGTTGCGGTGCTTACTATCTTTCACCGCCTGAATGATTTGCGCCTTGTAATCATTGGGGTTGAAGGTCGCCGCAACATATG
>JAVHPV010000111.1:0-3099 GCA_036170775.1 Gallionella sp.
GCGACAGCATGCAACCTGAATTCAGCGAAGGCGAGATACTCGTCATCGAATTGGGGCGACCCGCAACAGAGGGCGCGTTCGTCATCGCCGAAGTGGCGCAAGAGGACTTCCTCTTCCGCCAAATCAAACGCGATGAGCAGGGCGGCTGGCGACTGTATGCCCTCAATCCCGCGTATCCCGATACCCCCATCGCAGGGCTGGACATCATCAAAGGCATCGTCACCCACAAACGCAATGCTCGTTCGCGCAAGACGGTTAAGTTTTATGTGGATGAGGTGGGGCAGTGAGCTAAGGAAACGCTGATTTATTCCTCATCTCCGCACAAGTGAAGATCCAGTGCCTTGATATAAGCAGATTCCCGCTTTCACGGAAACGACAAACCGCATCAATCAGTACATCCCTAAAAACCGCTGTAGGAGCGCAATTTATTGCGCGATTGTCGATCATCATCGCGCAATAAATTGCGCTCCTACACGTTGTTATGGGGCAAGTCTCGTGCCAGCCGATAAATGGGGAATAAATAATAAATTGGGGACAGACCACGGATTCTGTGTATACCCCAGCAAAACACCCGAAGTCAGCAGACTCTTCAGCTCAAGCAGTGCCTTCCCCAACCAAGCAACCGCCCGCGTTTTCTTCTTATGCCACGCAGCTTAGGCATTGCGCTTCAGTCTTTCAATCCGCGAACGGTTGCGGGCTAAACATTTTTGTCCATGCGCCGATACTGCACGGCTTCTGCGATGTGGGCGGTTTGAATGGCTTCGCAGTTGGCTAGGTCGGCAATGGTGCGCGCTACTTTGAGGATGCGGTGGTAGGCGCGTGCGGATAGATTGAGGTGGGTGATGGCTTGGCGCAATAGGGCTGCGCCTTGCGCATCAGGTGCGCAGTGGGTGTCAATCTCGGTTACGGTAAGTTGCGCGTTGGGTTTGTGCTGCCTTGCAAGTTGGCGTTGGCGCGCCGCTTCGACACGCGCTTGGATGACGGAGCTGCTCTCGCCATCGGCCACTTTGAGCAAGTCGTCATGCGGCACAGCGGGCACTTCGATTTGGATGTCGATGCGATCTAACAGCGGGCCTGAAATTTTGCCGCGATAGCGCGCCACTTGGTCGGGCGTGCAGCGGCACTTGCCGTTGAAGTGACCAAGGTAACCGCATGGGCAGGGATTCATCGCCGCCACCAGTTGGAACTGCGCTTTGAAGTCGGCACGGCGCGCTGCACGGGAGATGGTGATGCGTCCACTCTCCAAGGGTTCACGCAATACCTCTAACACTTTGCGATCAAATTCGGGCAACTCATCCAGAAATAACACGCCGTGCATGGCAATGGAGATTTCGCCAGGTCGCGGATTGCTGCCGCCGCCCACCAGTGCCACGGCAGAGGCGGTGTGATGCGGCGCACGATAGGGGCGGCGTTTCCAATTTGCCACTTCAAATAGGCCACCGAGTGATTGCATGGCGGCAGATTCGAGTGCTTCGTCTTGCGTCATCTGCGGCAGGATGCTGGGGAAACGCGCCGCCAACATGCTCTTGCCCGTCCCTGGCGGGCCGCTCATCAGCACCGAATGTCCACCTGCCGCAGCAATTTCCAAGGCACGTTTGGGTTGTGCTTGGCCTTTCACTTCGCGCATGTCGGGGTAGTGTGGTGCGATTGGTTGAATTTCTGGAATGTGTCGAGCCAAGGCCTCGCGTCCTGCCAGATGGGCGGCAACCTCTAGCAACGAACGGGCGGGATAAACCACTGCATCCTCAACCAATGCTGCTTCGGGCGCATTCACCGCAGGCAAAATAAAAGCTCGCCCCGAATTTGCCGCGCGGTAGGTCATCGCCAATGCGCCACGGATGGCGCGCAATTCTCCTGTGAGAGCCAACTCACCTGCATATTCATACTCGGCGAGTTTGTTATCGGGAATTTGTCCAGAGGCGGCGAGGATGCCCAAGGCGATGGGTAGATCAAAGCGACCACTTTCTTTGGGTAAATCGGCGGGTGCAAGATTGACGGTGATGCGGCGGGCGGGAAACTCAAAATTGCAATTTTGCAAAGCCGCGCGCACGCGGTCTTTACTTTCTTTCACTTCTGCTTCGGGCAAGCCCACGATGGTGAAGTTGGGTAGCCCATTGGCAAGATGCACCTCGACCGTGACCAGCGCGGCTTCCATGCCCGTGAGGCTACGGCTATACAGAACCGCTAACGCCATGATGGCTTATTGCTTCGTTTCCAACTCGGCAATGCGGGCTTCTAAAGCAGTGAGTTGCTCACGGGCGCGCGCCAACACCTGAGCTTGAATATCGAATTCTTCCCGCGTGACTAAATCCAGTTTGGCAAAGCCTTGTGTCAGCAGCGCACGCATATTTTTTTCGATGTCTTTGACGGGGCTATTGTTTACCGCTTCGCTCAATTTTGCGGTGATGTCTTCAAAAGATTTTGCATTCAACATGGTGAGACTCCTCATAAATATCAGTCAGTGGGCAGTGTAGCAAAGTTAGCCCGCCTTATTCCTGTTCGACGTGACGCACCTTCGCAGTGCATCCATAGAAAAGCTCGCTAGCTCTTGGTGCATCCATGGCGCACGGAGCACAAATAAAACGCATAACGTTATGTTTTTTATTGAATAAAAAAACTGGCACACATCCTGCTAAAAGTAACAAGCGGTTATCGTTATTCCGTTTTTAAACTTTATGAAAGGAAGCAAAATGAACAAAAATCTGTTGAACACATTGATCTTGGCAGCATTGGTCGCACCGAGTGCTGCAATGGCGGCGGATGCATCTCCTCACACTTTCACTTCTAACGTTGGTTTGGTGAGTGATTATCTGTACCGAGGTATTTCACAAACTGGTGCAAAACCAGCTATCCAAGGCGGCTTTGATTATGCGCATACAAGCGGTTTTTATGCGGGGATATGGGGGTCAAGTATCAGCTGGCTAAGTGATGCGGGCGTTGCAACTTCGGCGGGCGTTGAGTTGGACACTTATTTGGGTTTCCGTAATAGCTTCGCTGAAGACTTCACCTATGACGTAGGTTTTTTACGCTACAACTACCCAGGTTCTTATGTGGCAGGGGCAACTAAAGGCGATACCGACGAGATCTATGGTGCATTGG
>JAVHPV010000112.1:0-3096 GCA_036170775.1 Gallionella sp.
GTCCATCGCTATAGATCCATTTGCCCAGTGCGCACTGGTCATCGCGACAGATGGTCGTGGCATCTAATTTTTCAGATGAAGTCCCTTCGACATAGGCCACTAAACGTTCCTTCCATTTACGATGCGCCTCAATTGCGGCAACAAAATCCAAACCGTGCACCACCGCCGTTTCTTGGATAGCCCCGGAATTCGCAACCGCCACTTTGGCCGCCTTTTCATCGCCTGATGATAGTGCCTTGAACCAGTCAAACAATCCCATGCTCATTCTCCTTAAATTTAAAATGATGCCGATGTTTGGTTACAAAAGGGTTACGTTAGCTCCCTCGGGGTTACTTATTGCTCTCTAACAAACGGGCAATATGGTGCAGTAGCTCTTCTTCCTGATAGGGTTTACCGAGATATTCATTTACGCCCAATTCCATCGCGTAATGCTGATGTTTATCGGCGGTACGTGAAGTAATCATGATGATAGGCACATCGCGTGTTTGCGCATCACGGCGTAATTGTTTGGTCAATTCAAATCCATCCATGCGTGGCATTTCAACGTCTAGCAACATTATCTGCGGGGTGATTTCGGTGAGTTGTTCCAAGGCATCCACGCCATCTTTGGCCGTGACAACTTGATAGCCGGCACGCGTCAACAAACGGGTGGTGATTTTACGTACCGTCAGTGAATCATCCACCACCATCACCAATGGCTGTGTGCGCAACACTTCAACCACAGCTTGTTTCTGGCGAAGCGGGGTGTTGACAATGCGTTGGGCTAATTGCACAGGATTCAAAATCAGCAGCACTGCACCATCGCCCGTCACGGTCGCACCCGCAATCCCTGGCATCCGTGCCAGTTGCGGACCGATATTTTTAACCACGGCTTCTTGGTTACCCAGCAATTCGTCAATATGTAAGGCAATGCGTTGTTCACCACTGCGTAGCAATAACACCGAGTTACGCGGTTGATTTTCAGGCACTTTGTCAGTTTCGCCCAACAAGTGTGCGAGGTAATGCAGCGGATAGGTTTTACCCTGCCAAACCACTTGGCGCGCCTCATATAAGGCGGTCAAGGCGGCTGATTTCACTTGGCTAACCTGCTCCACCATTGTCGCAGGAATGGCATATAAGGCTTCGCCTGAACGCACGTGCAAAGTCTGTGTTACAGCCAGCGTGAGCGGCAAGTGAATAGTGAATTGCGTACCTTGACCCGCAGTTGAGTTGACATCAATCCGACCACCCAGTGCGGCGATTTCGCTACGTACCACATCCATCCCCACCCCGCGCCCAGCCACTTCCGTCACTTCTGCTGCGGTAGATAGGCCTGAGGTAAAAATCAATTGCGCCAACTGCTCTTCGCTTACCACCTCACCCTCTATCAGCAACCCTGCTTGACGAGCTTTCTCACGCAGTGCCGCATAGTCTAGCCCCGCACCATCGTCGCTAAATTCAAACACCACTTCATTGCTGTCTTGGCGCAGGCTCAAGCGAATTTCGCCGATCTCATCTTTGCCCGCCAAGCTACGCTGCGCACTATCTTCTAGGCCATGCACAATAGCGTTGCGCAACAAATGCTCGAACGGCGCGGCCATTTTTTCCAGCACGCTACGATCCATTTCAACGGTCGTACCCAACAGCTCCAAGTTAGCGCGCTTGTGCAAGTCTTTCGCAGTCTGGCGCACGATGCGATAAAGCCGCTCACTGACACTGGAGAAGGGCACCATGCGTACATTCATCAAGCCTTGCTGCAACTCGCGGTTCATACGTGCCTGCGCTGACATTGCCGCTGCCGTTTCATCCATATTTTTGAGCAACGCCTGTTGCACGGTTTGCACGTCGTGCACACTTTCGTTCATGAAGCGGGTCAGTTCTTGCAAACGGGTAAAACGGTCAAACTCCAGCGGATCAAATTGTTCATCGCTGTCTTTGCTCAGCGATACGCGCGCCTGCATCTGGCTTTCGGCCTGAATTTCAACCTCGCGCAACTGCTTGCGCAAGCGCGCCACGCTGCCCGTCAGCTCCAACAAGCCTTCTTTGAAGGCACGCATTTCCGTTTCCATGCGCGCACGTGCCACGCTAATTTCACTCGCTTCGTTGACCAAACGATCGACCACATCGGAACGCACCCGTAACATATTGGCTTGTATGGCGCGTTCCGCACCGACATCTAAAGCGCGGCGCGGCACAAATGCCGCCGCACTGGTAGCGACTTCAGTATCGCTGGCGCGGCGATGCACGGCGGCCTCAACAGGTTTGCCACCGCGCAGCTCTTCCAGCAAGGCAGTGATGTGGTCTAACCCTTCTTCCAACACCTCCCAGTGATTCGCTTGCATCTGAGCCGCCTGCAACACGTGGTCTTCCATGTCATGGGCAATATCACCGATGCGCATCGCGCCTGCCATGCGCGCACTCCCCTTGAGGGTGTGCAACAGCCGTTTCACCAACTGCGCATGGCTTTGCTCTTCGGGTTGCGCCTGCCAGGCACGTAAATTCACCCCCAGTTTGGGACAAAGCTCATCAGCTTCTTCCAAGAACACGGGCAAGAGTTGTTCGTCCAGATCATCTTGTGCCTGCACTTGCGGTGCAGCGGCTGTTGCCACTGCTTTGGCGGGTTGCGTCGCCGCTGTGGAATCCACCATTTCTGGTTGAATAGCCGCTGCCGCCGAGACGCTAGTCTCATGCAGCTTATCTTGGTCAAAGCGTAACTGACTCACCAAGTCACCGCGCCACAGCGGAGCTTGGCGATCACAAATTTGTTGCACCATGTTTTCCAGTGCCACGATACTTTGTACCAGCATCTGTGATTGCGCATTGGTTAAGGTAAAGGGCTGTTCAATACGCGCTTGCAACCAGTCTTCCAGTGCCTTAGCCAGTTCCACCACGCCCGTAAATCCCATCGTGCGATTCACGCCTGCCAAGGTATGTGCGGCGCGCATAAAGTCGTAAGGCACTTGCAGCGGTTTGCTCATGTGCATCAAGGCAAACTGCTCGTGCAACGCTTGGATATGCTGCTTGGCTTCTTCGCTGGCGATGGTGAACAGGGTTGGCGACAAACTCACCTCACCGATCACCACTTGCGCGGGTTCACCAGCGAGCGACTCGGTCATG
>JAVHPV010000113.1:0-3091 GCA_036170775.1 Gallionella sp.
CGCGGGAATGACTTATTTTTTTGAGATATTCATGAGCAACAACTTTGTCGAAAAACGAGACGCTGCAAAAGAGAGCGAATCAGCCGAGCTGAAAAAGCAACTCGTTGCACAGTTGCAGGCGTTGAACGAGCGTACCGATGCTTCCCTCTTGGAACGTGCGCGTTTGCAATTGGATGTGGCGGAATCGTTGGTGGCACTGGAACGCAAAGCGGAGGCGTGGACGTTGGCGCGCGCGGCCTTTGATGTCGCGCTACGACACGACGCATGGAAAGATGCCGTGGAAGCCTGCGATGTGTTGTATCAGTGCGAGCAGCCAGCATCTGTGGCAGCGTTGGGCATGGGCGTGTGGTTGGCGGTGAGCTTCCCCGTTGATCCTGAGCTGACGCTGGCGATGCTGATGCATATCGTGGAAGAGACTCCCGATAATTCCGACGGTGCGGCACTCGCTGCTGTTGCTGCGCGTTATGTGATTGACCTGCGCGCTGATGATGCCAGCCATGCAAGCCTGAGTTTCCTCGCCAACACACTCATCGGTCGCGTGGCCGAACGCCACAGCAAGGTACGCGACCAAGCCGCGCTCGATCAATGGATGAATAAGTTAGAACTGCGCGATCCGCAGATATTCTTGCCACGTTTAAGCAAGGTGGTGAACCTCATCGTCGGTGACGCGTGGTGGTTTGACCGCGATGTGTTGCGTGAGAAGTTTGATTGATTTCAGAAAACACTGATTAAGCCGTCGTTTCCGCTTTCGTGGGAACGAAAAATCACACACTTATTCAGTGCACCGCTAAGATATTTCGACTCCGCCCCTCATTTGGGTAGGGGCTCTACTGTTGTTAATGCGCATATAATCTGCGCATCATTCATGGAGACCAATATGTCCACCCTGCACTTCGATACATCCGCGCCCAAAAAAGCGACCAACCTCAGCATCAATTCTGATCTGCTGCGACAAGCCAAAGAGCTGCACATCAACCTGTCACAAACTGTGGAAGCCCATTTGGCAAATTTAGTGCGCAATGCCAAAGAGCAACAATGGCGCGCCGAGAACGCAGAATTCATTGCCGCCTATAACAAGCGCATTGAAAAAGAAGGCGTGTTCAGTGAAGGGTTGCGGGGATTCTGATGGCGCAGTTCGATGTGTATGAGAATCACAATCCTGCGACCTGCGGCAGCATTCCTTACGTGCTAGATGTGCAGGCTGATTTGTTGGATGCCTTGGCCACCCGCGTGGTTGTACCGCTGGTATTGGCGAGTGAGGCGGGGGGCACGGCCAAATATTTTTGTCCAACATTCAAAATAAAAGGCGTGTCCGTGGTCATGTCCACGGCTGAGCTGGCAGTGTTGCCGTTACGTACCTTTGGCGCAAAGATTACTTCATTGAAAACCAAGCGCGATGAAATTATCGCCGCGCTTGAGCTACTTTTTACCGGCATCTAAATGCCATTGACTCGATTCCTACCATGAACAAAAAACCTTCTCGCTTCCAACAACTCCTGCAACAGCGCATCCTTATTCTGGACGGCGCGATGGGCACCATGATTCAGCGTTACAAGCTGGGTGAGGCCGATTATCGGGGTACGCGTTTCGCCGATTGGCCGCGCGACCTCAAGGGCAACAACGACTTGCTGGTCATCACCAAGCCCGAAGTTATCAAAGCCATCCACTGCGAATACTTGGCGGCGGGTGCGGACATCATCGAGACCAACACCTTCGGCGCGAATGCGACCACGCTGAAAGCCTATGGCATGTCTGAGCTTAACTACGAGTTGAACGTCGCCGGTGCGCGTGTCGCGCGCGAGGCGTGTGATCAATACGCGACGGCTGACAAACCGCGCTTCGTGGCGGGCGTGTTAGGCCCTACCGACAAGACCGCGACCATCTCACCCGATGTGAACGATCCAGCGGCACGCAACATCAGCTTCGACCAACTGGTGGCGGATTATTCCGATGCCACGCGCGGCCTGATGGATGGCGGCGCGGATTTGATTTTGATTGAAACCATTTTTGATACGCTCAATGCCAAAGCCGCCATCTTCGCGGTGAAGTCGGTGTTCGCCGAGCGCGGCACTGAGTTGCCCATCATGATCTCTGGCACTATCACCGATGCCTCTGGGCGCACACTCACAGGCCAGGTCACCGAGGCTTTTTACAATTCCTTGGCACACGCCAACCCCATCTCCATCGGCCTCAACTGCGCGCTGGGGGCGGAAGAACTGCGTCAGTACGTGCAAGAGCTATCGCGTGTCGCCAACTGTTACGTGAGCGCGCATCCCAACGCGGGGCTGCCCAATCCTTTGGCTGAGACGGGCTACGACGACACGCCGGAGAATATGTCCGGCCATATCAAAGAGTGGGCGAGCAGCGGTTTCCTCAACATCATCGGTGGTTGCTGCGGCACATCGCCCGCGTTCATCAAAGCCATCGCCGAAGTTGTTAAAGATGTCGCGCCGCGCAAGATACCGAGCAATCCGATCGAGTGCCGTTTGTCTGGATTAGAGCCGTTCAACATTGGTGAAGGGTCGCTGTTCGTCAACGTAGGTGAACGCGCAAACGTGACCGGCTCGGCAAAATTCAAGCGTTTGGTGCTGGAAGGTAAATACGACGAAGCACTGGAAGTCGCCAAGCAACAAGTGGAAACGGGCGCGCAAGTGATTGACGTGAACATGGACGAAGCCATGTTGGATGGCGAAGCTGCGATGGTGAAATTCCTCAACCTCATCGCCTCCGAGCCGGACATATCCAAAGTGCCGCTGATGATTGACTCCTCCAAGTGGAGCATCATCGAAGCGGGTCTGAAGTGTGTGCAGGGCAAGTCCATCGTCAACTCCATCTCGCTCAAAGAGGGTGAAGAGAATTTCATCAAATACGCTAAGTTGGTACGTCAGTACGGCGCGGCAGCGGTGGTGATGGCGTTCGACGAAGCAGGCCAAGCCGACACCTATAAACGCAAGATCGACATCTGCAAACGCAGTTACGACATCCTCGTGAACAAGGTCGGTTTCCCACCCGAAGACATCATCTTCGACCCCAACATTTTTGCGATTGCGACAGGCATCGAAGAGCACAACAACTACGCGGTGGACTTCAT
>JAVHPV010000114.1:0-3024 GCA_036170775.1 Gallionella sp.
ATTTCAGGACACCGCTATAAATCCTAACCGTAGGAGCTCGATTCATCGAGCGATTGTTGAGGATAATCGCTCGATGAATCGAGCTCCTACGAAAGAACATGGTTCTAACGGATTATTCGAGACGGGTTCAACTTTTCAAACACTACCCAGACAGCACTCATGAGCAAACCAGAATTCGATCACTATGCTGCACAATACGATCAAGTATTGAGCGACAGCATTCCGCAAGGGCTGAATGAAGATGCCTATTTTGCGGAATACAAGATCGCCTTGATGGCAGCGCGTTTGGCGAAAAATCCCCCCAAACGTATTTTGGACTTTGGTTGTGGAGCGGGGCGCAGCCTGCCTTACTTGTCCAAACATTTTCCTGATGCGGAATTGTGGGGCTACGACGTTTCCCCCGCCTCGCTCACCATCGCGGGACAGCGCGTCCCGCAAGCCCAACTATTTTCTAATTGGCAAGACCATGTCGAACTGCGTTTTGACGCTATCGTTGCAGCCAATGTGTTTCATCACATTCCCCGCGCTCAGCGGCTGGCGGCATTTGCGCAATGCTGCGCGGCACTCGCGCCGCAAGGTCAAATGTTTTTGTTTGAACACAATCCACTGAATCCCGCGACACGCTGGATTTTTGAGCGTTGCCCATTTGATGTCGATGCAGAAATGATCGGACTGAAGTCGGCACTCATCTTAATCAAGCAAGCAGGCTTTACCACTGAGCAACATGGTTACACCTTGTTTTTCCCGCGCCCTCTGGCGTTTATGCGCGGCCTAGAAGCTTACTTAAAAAACCTCCCCTTAGGCGCACAGTATTATGTGCAAATGAGCAAATGATCCGCCTATTCATCGGACACCCTTAACCGCTATGCTGTTCAACTCCTACGCCTTCATCTTTGGATTTCTGCCTGTTACGTTGCTGGCTTTCTTCTGGCTGGCGCGCAGTAGTCACGCCTATGCGGCAGCGTGGTTAGCCCTCGCTTCGCTGTTCTTCTACGGCTACTGGAATCCTGCTTACATTGGCTTGTTGTTGGGTTCGATTGCTTGTAACTATGCTTTTGGGCTTTGGATCGCCAAAGCAGCTAGTCATCGGGATTCTATGCAGAACCCTGTCGGACTGAAGTCCGACCTACGTTCCCAGTTGCTCCCTCAGCGTAAGAAACACATTCTCATCTTCGCCATCACGGCGAATCTTGCCTTATTGGCCTACTACAAATACGCCAACTTCTTCGTCAGCAACGTTGATGCCGTGCTGGGCACAGACTGGAACTTCAGCAACATCATCCTGCCCTTGGGTATTTCATTCTTCACTTTTACCCAGATTGCCTATTTAGTGGATACCTATCAAGGTAAGGTCAAGGAATACAACTTCATCCACTACGTGCTGTTCGTCACTTATTTCCCACACCTCATCGCAGGGCCAGTGTTGCATCATAAGGAGATGATGCCGCAGTTCAAACAAGCCAGCACTTACCACTTTAACTACGACAACCTCGCTATTGGCTGCACCATCTTTTTCATCGGCTTGTTCAAAAAAGTCATTATTGCCGACAACATCGCGTTTTACGTTCCCACCGTGTTTGATGCGCCCGCTTCAGGGGTGACACTTGCTTTTGCCGAAGCTTGGGGTGGCGCACTGTGTTATACCCTGCAACTGTATTTTGACTTCTCGGGTTACTCCGACATGGCTATTGGCCTGTCACGTATGTTTGGTGTCACGCTGCCGCTGAACTTTCACTCGCCCTATAAAGCCGTCAACATCATCGAATTCTGGCGACGTTGGCACATGACGCTGTCGCGTTTCTTGCGTGATTACCTGTACATTCCCTTGGGCGGTAATCGTCGGGGCAAGCTGCATCGCTACCTCAACCTGATGGTCACCATGCTATTGGGCGGTTTGTGGCATGGCGCGGGTTGGACGTTCGTCATCTGGGGTGGGCTGCATGGGCTGTATCTGATGGTGAACCATGCTTGGCATGGGTTGCGTAAAGCCTTGGGACAAGATCCGCATCAACCCTTATCCAAACCTATGCACCTCATCTCAGGGCTGCTGACCTTTCTTGCCGTCACCTTAGCTTGGGTGTTTTTCCGTGCCAGCGATCTGCACACGGCGACCACCTTAGTGCAAACCATGCTGGGCGCGAATGGCGTGTCTATGCCGGATAACTGGTTTATCCGCATCCCCGCTTTCCATCATTGGCTGGAAGCGCAAGGGGTGTTTGGCACGAGCAATGGCCTGGCCACGGGCGGCATGATGAATTGGATCTGGATTTTGTTGCTGGTGGTGTGGTTAGCTCCGAATACGCAAACCATCATGCAGTCCTTCCAGCCCGCCTTGGATGTGCCTCAACCTATCCCGAAAACTTGGCTTAGATGGCGGCCTAATTTTGTCGCAGCAGTGCTGATTTGGGGCTTGGCGTTTGTCGCGCTGATTAACATATCGCAACAATCCACCTTCTTGTACTTCCAATTTTGATCATGCATAAACGCTATTTACTGTGGCTACTGTTGTTCTGCGCGTTGACGCTACTGCCCGCCATCGGGTTGAATTTGGTATTGCTGAAGAATGAAGGTGATGTCAAAGCCATGTCATTCGCCGCCAGCGACTGGCAGCAACAGACGCACGGCATCACCTTTACCCCCACCTTGGGCAACAATGTTTTTTTCAAAACTTTGCGCCTGAATGACCGCTTGCCAGAAATCGACACCATGATTTTTGGTGCGTCCACTGCCATGACCATAGACAGCGAGATGTTGCCGCAAGGTTGGCAGCTGTATAACTTCACGCAAAGCGGTAGCCCCGTACACATCAGCATTGCCCAAGCCGAGTATTTGCTCGCGCACGCGCCGCAGATCAAGCACTACATCATCATGATGGATTGGGCGATTGATTTTATCTACGAAACACAAGCCCCTGTTGCGGTTGATTTGTCCCGTCCAGATCGGGCGCAGTCGCTGCAACAAGAAAAATCCCCGTCATGGTCGGCCTTGTTACTGGAAGCCACTTCCTATCCGCGCATGTCCAAG
>JAVHPV010000115.1:0-2979 GCA_036170775.1 Gallionella sp.
TCGCCGACGATTTGTTCCAACACGTCTTCGATGGTCACCATGCCCGAAACACCACCATACTCATCCGCCACCAGCGCAATGTGATTGCGGTTACTACGAAAGTCCCGCAGCAATACGTTCAAACGTTTAGATTCGGGGACAAACACAGCGGGACGCAACATATCACGCACATCAAATGTGGCCCCCGCATGGCAGCGCAGCAAGTCTTTGGCCAGCAAGATGCCGATGATATTGTCCTTGTCGCCATCCATCACGGGGAAGCGTGAGTGGGCTTTTTCAATCACAAAGGGAATGAATTGTTCAGAGGGTTCAGAGATGTCGATGACATCCATCTGCGCGCGCGGGATCATAATCTCGCGCACTTGGCGTTCGGAGACTTGCATCACACCTTCCATCATGGAAAGCGCGTCTGCATCCAACAGATTACGTTCGTAGGCAGAGTGCAGTAATTCGATGAGCTGCTCGCGGTCTTCTGGCTCACGTAACAGCAGGTGGGAGAGGCGTTCTAACAAACTAACTTTGCTACTTTCTGAATCATTCATTGCGCTTGCTAATTTCCTGATAAGGATCGGGGTAGCGCAATTTTAGCATTAGTGCAGTTTCGCGCGCCTCCATCTGTTCTGCATCAGCATCGTTCTCATGGTCATAGCCTTGCAAATGCAGCGTGGCGTGTATCGTCAAATGCGCGTAATGCATCCTCAGCGACTTGTTTTGTTGCATCGCTTCGCGTGCCACCACAGGCGCGCAAATCACCACATCCCCTGTCAGCGACTCGCCTTCGTCGTAAACAAAGGTCAGCACATTGGTCGCGTAATCTTTACCCCGATAAGCTAAATTCAAGGCACGCCCTTCCGCTTCATCTACGATGCGTAGCGTCATGCCAAGGTTGCGCTGCGACGCGATGCCAACCCAGCGACGCAGTTGTGTCCGAGTGGGCAATTCATCAAGAGTACTGACATATTGCACCGCCAAAGATATTTTTGGCGCAGCAACGCTGCGTGTGTTAGCAGACTTCATCCTCATTCCTTTGCGGTAACGGTGCGACATGACCAAGCACTTCGCCACGTAGCGTATGGCGCACCACTTGATTGATACGCACTTCAACAAAACGACCAATCATGCCTGGCGAGCCAGGAAAATTCACCACACGATTGTTCTCGGTGCGCCCCGCCAGTTCATGCACATCTTTTTTCGATAGCCCCTCGACCAATACCCGCTGCACAGTGCCCTGCATGGCCTGCGCTATGGCCTCTTCTTGCGCTGTGATGAGGTCTTGCAAACGCTTTAAGCGCGCCGCTTTAACTTCTTCGGACGTGTCGTCGCGCATCTCGGCGGCGGGCGTGCCAGGGCGCGGACTGTACAAATAGCTGAAGCTCATATCAAAACCAATGTCTGCCACCAGCTTGAGAGTCGCCTCGAAGTCTTGCTCCGTTTCACCAGGAAAGCCGACGATAAAGTCGGAGGTAATGCAAATATCTGGGCGCGCTTGGCGCACACGGCGAATGATAGATTTGTATTCCAACACGGTATGCCCGCGTTTCATCGCAGCCAGTACGCGATCCGAGCCCGATTGCACAGGTAAATGCAAATGACTCGCCAGCTTGGGAAGCGAGGCATAGGCATCAATCACGCTGGGCGACATATCACGCGGATGCGAAGTGGTGTAGCGCAGTCGTTGCACGCCGTCCAGTGCCGCCACCTCTCGTAACAAATAGGCAAAATCTACCAACTCTCCGTCTTCATCGCTACCGCTATAGGCGTTAACGTTTTGCCCGATGAGAGTGATTTCTTTAACGCCTTGCGCAGTGAGCTGCTCAATATCTCGCAAAATATCCGCCAGCGGCCTGGAAACCTCTTCGCCTCGCGTGTACGGAACGACGCAAAACGTGCAGTATTTACTACAGCCTTCCATGATAGAAACAAACGCCGATCCTGATGCAGTCTGCGCCGTGGGCAAATGATCAAATTTTTCAATTTCGGGAAAGCTAATGTCGATTTGTGCGCGCCCACTCGCCAAGCGCGCGTCAAGCAAGGCGGGCAAGCGATGCAAGGTTTGCGGGCCAAACACCACATCCACATAGGGCGCGCGCTTAAGAATGGTGTCGCCTTCCTGACTCGCCACACAGCCGCCCACCCCAATTAACAATTCGGGCTTAAGCTGTTTCAAAGAACGCACCCGCCCCAAATCAGAAAACACTTTTTCTTCCGCTTTTTCACGTATCGAGCACGTATTAAACAGAATCACGTCAGCGTCTTCGGGTTTGTCCGTTTGCACCATCTCCTGGTAAGCACGCATCACATCGGCCATTTTGTCCGAGTCATACTCGTTCATCTGACAGCCATAAGTTTTAATGTAAAGTTTTTTCATTGCAGTTTTTTATCTCGTTATAACGCATCTTGCCGCACTTGCCGCCCGTATTAAACACTCCCGCCTTAAGCCTTAATGTTACTAAGCCTTAGTATTGTTGCGTGTAATCCCGACTATTTTACTTATACAATACGAAAAGTTTCACTCAACTATTTTTAGTTGGCTCATCTCAACCTAACCAATGAAGGAAATTAAAATGGCTTTTATCGCAACCGTTGCATCTTTGTTCACTTTAACCTTGTCTATTGTTTTCGCTGGTTGGATGTTAACCCAAGCTTTTAAGAAATAGGCGAGTAAATCAGGTTGCTTTTAAGCAACCTGAGGCAACTCCTCCCAACACGGATTTAGCTCGGCATTTTAAGTGCCGGGCTTTTTACGCATGGAAAAAATTATTGCAGCGAAAAATATTTGTGCTAGGATGCGCCCGCAGTTACGGATTTTTTGTTCAACACTAGCTCTCTCGGGAGGAGAAATTATGTCAATAATCGCTACTATCAGTGCCGTTGGAACGATGCTTGCAGCTATCGCTTTTTCTTTATGGATGGTGAAAGAATTGTTTGCTGGCCACTAAGTAAGTTACTTAGTATCAATAAAAAAACCAGCCCTGTGGC
>JAVHPV010000116.1:0-2971 GCA_036170775.1 Gallionella sp.
TGCTGCTAATGATCGACAACTATGATTCCTTCACCTACAACTTGGTGCAATATTTTGCCGAGCTGGGCGAGGAGGTGGTGGTGTACCGCAATGATGAAATCGGCATTGCGCAAATCGAAGCCCTGAATCCGCAACATTTGGTGGTGTCACCGGGTCCCTGTACCCCGCATGAAGCGGGGATTTCGGTTGCGGCTATTCAGCATTTTTCGGGCAAGATTCCACTGCTCGGTGTGTGCCTCGGTCATCAAAGCATAGGCCAGGCATTCGGCGGAAAAATCATCCACGCCAAGACCTTGATGCACGGCAAGACTTCGCTCATCCATCACCACAGCAACAGCGTGTTCACCGGCTTACCCGATCCATTCACCGCCACGCGCTATCACTCGCTGGTGATCGAACGCGAAACTTTGCCCGATTGTTTGGAAGTCACTGCTTGGACGGATGACGGGGAAATTATGGGGGTACGGCATAAGACGTTGGCGGTGCATGGGGTGCAGTTCCACCCCGAATCCATCCTCACGGAACACGGTCACGATATGTTGAAAAATTTTCTGCAAGGAAAACCATGATTACCCCTCAACAAGCCTTGGTTCGTCTAATCGAGCAACGCGAAATTTTCTACGACGAGATGCTTTCGCTGATGCGCCAAATCATGCGCGGCGAAGTGTCCCCCACCCTGATTGCGGCTTTGTTGGTCGGCTTGCGCGTGAAAAAAGAAACAATTGGTGAAATTTCTGCTGCGGCGTTTGTGATGCGCGAGTTCTCCACCAAAGTACCCATCACGCAACGGACACATCTGGTGGACACCTGCGGCACGGGCGGCGATACCTCGCACACCTTCAACATTTCCACCGCCAGTGCCTTGGTTGCCGCCGCCGCTGGCGCACGCGTTGCCAAGCATGGCGGACGCTCGGTGTCGTCCACCTGTGGTTCGGCAGACGTGCTGGAAGCGTTGGGCGTGAACCTGAATCTTACCCCCGCGCAAGTCGGTCACAGCGTGGACGAAATTGGTATTGGTTTCATGTTCGCGCCCAACTTTCATGGTGCAATGAAATATGCCGCGCCCGTGCGCCGCGAGTTGGGCGTACGCACTATTTTCAATGTGCTAGGGCCACTCACCAATCCTGCGGGGGCAGACAATCAAGTGATGGGCGTATTCCATGCAGATTTGGTCGGTATTCAAGCGCGCGTATTGCAACGCTTGGGCAGTCGCCATGTGCTGGTGGTGAATGGCAGTGATGGTTTGGATGAAATCACCCTCAGTGGCACAACTGCGGTTGCTGAATTACAACAAGGTAACATCCGCGAATACACCATCCAACCGTCTGATTTTGGCTTGTCCACTGCGCCGCTGGATAGCATCCGCGTTAGCACCGTGGCGGAGGCCAAAGCCATGTTGTTAGGTGTGCTAGACAATCAAGCGAGTAGCGCACGCGACATCGTGCAGCTCAACGCAGGCGCGGCGATTTATGCCGCAGGCATCAGCGACACCTTGGCGCAAGGCATTGCCCGCGCCGATCAAATCATTGCCAGCGGTGCGGCCAAACAAAAGCTGGCGCAACTCATCGCCATCAGCCACAACAGCCCTGCCTAATTGAGCAATCTCAATTAGAATCGGCACTATTCATCTTTGGAGTTTATTTATGACCGCATTGACCCCCTTAAGAAATCTTCCACACACCAACATTTTTCGCCAAGGCGATGTGTTCGTACTGTTTGGTGAGCTGTTTGGACGCGGCTACGCCAATGGTTTGGTTAACGAAGCGCGCAAAGCGGGCATGACCATCATCGGCATCACCGTAGGGCGGCGCGACGAAAACAACGCCTTACGCGCGCTCACCACAGAAGAACTCGCCACCGCTGAAGCCAACCTCGGCGGACGCATTATCAATGTGCCGTTGATGGCAGGTTTTGATCTGGATGCGCCAGCGGGCGAACCCACACCCACCGACTTGCTGGCGGATATGACACTCAAGAGCTGGCAGGATGACAAGCTGAATTGGGCGCACATTGAAAAATGTCGTGCGGTAGGCGTGCAGCGTTTCAAAGATTCTGTCGCACAAGTGATGGCTGAGTTGGACGGGATGATTCCTGATGGGAGCAATGCCTTTTTCGCACACACCATGGCGGGAGGCATTCCCAAAGTCAAAGTTTTCCTCGCCATTGCCAATCGCGTTTACAAAGGGCGGGGTGAACGTTTCCTTTCCACGCGTGCCTTGCTCGATAGCGATTTAGGCAAACTGATTTTGATGAACTTCGATGAGGTGACCGCTAACACTTTCCAGCATTTAATTGAAGGCAGCGCGGCGATTCGCGCCCGCTTAGAAAAAACGGGCGGGCAAGTCCGCTATACCGCTTACGGTTATCACGGTACGGAAATTCTGATTGATGACCAATACGAGTGGCAGACCTACACCAGCTACACCCAAGGCAAAGCCAAAATGCGTCTGGAACACATCGCCGCAAACGCTTGGGCGCAAGGTATTAAAGCCACCGTGTATAACTGCCCAGAAATACGCACCAACTCTTCGGATATTTTCGTCGGGGTCGAGCTGTCGCTCTTCCCCTTGCTCAATGCGTTGAAGAAAGAAAACGGTGGGGCATGGGCAGACGCACAATGGCAAGCCTGTCGCGCACTGTTTCAAGATGCGCAAGCCTTGGATGAGTTGCTCGCCAAAATTGCCGCTTACAACGCCAGCGATGTGATGAAATCGTTCCGTGATTTTGCCGCTTGGCCGATGGACAACACTGCGGAACTTGCCGACTTGATGATAGGCACGTCCGATGCAATCACCAAAATGCACCTAAGCCGCGATGCGCTCGTGACAGATATTTTGAGTGCCTTGGTATTAGAAGGCACCGGGCCGCTGATATTTTTTGCAACCTCCACCCCCAACGCGCCTGTGCTGTGGCTGAATCACGACATCATCGCTAAACAACTCAACGCATTGCACGCAGAGTCAGCCTAGCA
>JAVHPV010000117.1:0-2966 GCA_036170775.1 Gallionella sp.
CTTCCAGCACGTCAGAAGCCTGGATGCGGAACTTCAAACCTTTCGCATCGGCGGGAGTGTGTAGTGGCACGTTGGCGGAAAACTCTTTCATGCCGTTGTGAATGTAGCCGAAACCCATGATGCCTTTGCTCGACATCGAGGAAAGCAGTTCTGCGCCTTTGGCACTGTTTTGAAAACGTCCGACTGCGTCGATGTCATCAAATAAAAAGGGTAGGTCAAAGATTTGAATTTTCTTGGTGTATTTACCGAATTTTGCCAAGGAAGGTGCGAGAATTTGCACGTCGCCCAACAGCAAAGCTTCCATTTCTTTGCCGTCGCCAAACAACTGGCTATTCGGAAATACTTGTACTTCAACTTTGCCAGGGAGTTTTTTCTCGGCCAATTCTTTGAACTTGAGTGCGGCTTGACCTTTTGGCGTGGTATCTGCCACCACATGGCTGTATTTGATGATGATGGGGGCGGCTGTTGCGTATGAGGTAAATGCGGCGAAGGCCAGTACCGCAATAAATTGACTGAGTTTCATGATCACATCTCCTGAGTAAATGCATCTATTGAATGTCGTTGTGGGCGGTCTGTTGTTGCTCGACTCACCTTCAGCTCGTGTCGGCTGAGGCGCAAATATACGAGTATTGATTGCGCTGTGCTAGCGTAATTAAAAAAATACTTTTCTTTATGACACGGGGCTTACAAACGCGCTAGGTTGTGCTGACGTAGCCCCGCTAAACCAGTAAAATGCGCCTCTTTTGTGGCTTGCCGAAAACCAACTATGCTGACCTTTCAACAAATTATCCTGACCCTGCAAAACTATTGGGATAAGCAGGGCTGTGCCTTGCTGCAACCTTATGACATGGAAGTCGGGGCGGGCACTTCGCACACCGCCACTTTTTTGCGCGCGCTGGGGCCTGAGCCGTGGAAAGCCGCTTATGTGCAGCCTTCGCGTCGCCCTAAAGATGGTCGTTATGGCGAAAACCCCAATCGTTTGCAGCATTACTACCAGTTTCAAGTGGTGCTGAAACCTGCGCCTGCAAATATTCTTGAGTTGTATTTGGGTTCGCTGGAGGCACTGGGGTTCGATCTCAAGCAGAACGACATTCGCTTTGTGGAAGACGACTGGGAAAATCCGACACTGGGCGCATGGGGCTTGGGTTGGGAGGTGTGGTTGAACGGTATGGAAGTAACGCAATTCACCTATTTTCAACAAGTGGGCGGCATTGACTGCAAGCCAATTACGGGCGAGATTACTTACGGATTGGAACGTTTGGCGATGTATCTGCAAGGCGTGGAAAGTGTCTATGACTTAACGTGGACGGAAGGGGTGAGTTACGGTGATGTCTATCATCAGAACGAAGTCGAGCAATCCACCTACAACTTTGAACACAGCGATGTAGCGTTTCTGTTGACTGCGTTTAACGCGCACGAAAAACAAGCCCAACATCTGATGGAAAATCAACTGGCGTTACCCGCTTACGAACAAGTGTTGAAAGCCGCCCATAGCTTTAACTTGCTGGATGCGCGCGGTGCAATTTCAGTGACGGAACGCGCGGCTTACATCGGGCGCATTCGTAACCTGGCGCGCAGTGTGGCGGCCTCGTATTTGCAAAGTCGTGCCCGCTTGGGCTTCCCGATGGCTCCCCCCTCATGGGCAGAAGAAGTGTTAGCGCAGCTCGAAAAGAAGGTGGCTTAATCATGGTGACAAAGAATTTATTGGTGGAGTTGTTCGTTGAAGAGTTGCCACCGAAATCGTTGAAAAAACTGGGCGACAGCTTCGCTCACGTGTTGTCCAACAGTTTAGTCGCGCAGGGGTTGGCGACAGCGGATGCCGTGGTCACCTCGTTCGCCACGCCACGCCGTTTAGCAGTACACGTGAGTCAAGTGACGGGGCAAGCGGCGGATAAAGCGGTGTCGCAAAAACTGATGCCTGTCGCTGTGGGGCTGGATGTGCATGGTCAAGCAACGCCCGCGTTGTTGAAAAAACTGGCGGCACTGGGTGCGGATGCTAGTGTGGTGGCACAACTTAAACGTGTCCAAGACGGCAAAGCGGAAGCATTGTTTTATGACAGCTTGGTGCAGGGCGCGACACTCGCGGAAGGTCTGCAAAAAGCACTGGATGAAGCTTTAGCCAAGTTGCCTATCGCTAAGGTGATGACCTACCCCAATCCTGCTGCGGATGGTTGGGCGACGGTGAATTTTGTCCGACCTGCGCACGGTTTGGTGGCCTTGCATGGCACGGACATTGTGGCGGTGAGCGCGCTGGGTTTGAGTGCTGGACGTGTGACCACGGGACATCGCTTTGAGGCGCGCAACGCTGTGGTGACGTTGACGGATGCCGACAGCTACCCGCACCAACTGCGTGACGAAGGCGCAGTCATTGCCAGTTTTGCCGAACGTCGTGCCGAGATCGTGCGCCAGATCGAATTGATCGCAACTCAACAAGGGCTGCGCGCGATTGATGATGATGCCCTACTGGATGAAGTGACCGCGCTGGTCGAGCGACCCAATGTGTTGTTGGGGAAATTTGAAACGGAGTTTTTGGCAGTGCCGCAGGAATGCTTGATTCTCACCATGAAAGCGAACCAAAAATACTTTCCGTTACTGGATAAGCACGGCAAGCTCACTCACCAGTTTCTTATCGTGTCGAACATCACGCCTGCCGATGCCAGTTTGGTGATCGGTGGTAACGAGCGCGTGGTGCGTCCACGTCTGGCCGATGCGAAATTCTTTTTCGATCAGGATAGAAAAAAATCGCTCGTAGCACGCGTCGAAGGGCTCAATAAGGTGGTGTACCACAACAAGCTCGGCACGCAAGGCGAACGTGTAGTGCGTGTGCAAGCCATCGCCCGTGCCATCGCGCAACAGTTGGGTGGTGATGAGTTGGCTGCGCAAGCGGAACACGCTGCCGGGTTGGCTAAAGTGGATTTGCTCACCGATATGGTGGGTGAATTCCCTGAGCTACAAGGCATCATGGG
>JAVHPV010000118.1:0-2963 GCA_036170775.1 Gallionella sp.
ATGCGCCTGCTCCCGCACCAGAGGGCTTCGCCCCACCGTGTCGCAGGCGCACTTCACCGATGGCTCGTATCTGTTTGCCCACGGCGAGTTGCTTTTGTTGACTCGGATAGAAATTGAGGAAGCGTAGGGTAAGTTCCTCCCCTCCTTGTTGGATGCGGCACACCAGCGTGCGCCGTGGGCGGAATATCACTTCGCAATGGGTGACGACTCCTTGCACCTGCACCGTCATGCCCGGCTGTGCGTCGGCGATGGGCGTGAGGTGCGTCTCGTCTTCGTAACGCAAGGGCAGATGCAACAACAGATCAGCACGATGATGGATGCCGAGCTTGGCGAGTTTTGCCAGCGTCGCCGGGGAGATTTTAGTGGGTGTGGTCAATGCTAGAAAAATTTAATTGGCGAGTTGAGCGAAGCGATTATCTGCCATACGTAAGCGGTCTGCCATTACGCGCAAGAATGCTTGATTGAAATGCAATTGGCAATGATCCGAGAGTTGTGTGAGCAGCTTGGGCGAAATTCTGAGCACGGTGACATCGGTACTGGCACTGACCGAGGCGGAGCGTGGCACGACTCTGCCGCTGATGTAAGCCATTTCGCCAAAGCAATCATCGTGGCCAATTAGATTCAGCAAATGCCCGTTCTTGGTTACCATCACGCTGCCTTCAATCATGATATAAAAATCCTCGCCCATCTCATCTTCACGCATCAATACCGTGCCACGTGGTTGTTTTTTCCAATCGCCAATGCGCAAAATTTCCCATAGCTCGATGTCGCTAAAATCCTTGAATAGTTTCATCTCGCGCAGGGTGGTGAATTTTTCTGTTTGATTGGCTTCAATGTCGCTTTGATCGAAGCGACCGAGTGCTGCAAGGTCACTGCCAAAATCTTTCCAATTTAGATAGCGTTGCGATTTCTCCTTGTGCATGGCACGCAATACCACGCGTTCTAATTCTGGAGGCACGGTTGCACAGTGTGTACGCAGCGGCGGTGCGGAAGTGTTCAGAATTTGATGACATAAACTGGCTAAACTTTGTGCTTGATAAGGCGCATGTCCCGTGAGCAAGCGGTACATGACCACGCCGAGCGAATAAATATCGGTTTGATGGGTGAGCACTTCGCCCCGTACTTGTTCGGGCGACATATAGCCAGGTGAGCCGATATTGCTCACTTGGGTTTGTTCGATGTTGAGCAGCAACGCTGAACCCATGTCAGAGATTTTGATGTCGCCTTCGTGGGTAAGCAACATGTTGGCGGGCTTGAGGTCGCGGTGGATGATGCCATTGAATTGTGCGTAGTTGAGTGCGCGACAACACTTGAACATGTAGTCTAAGACAGTGTCGATGGGCAGTAAGTCATTGGGTTCTGCATGTTTTTCCAAAGTGCCGCCATCGACGTATTCCATCACGATGTAGCTGTTCATATCGCTAATCAGGGCATCGTAGATGGTCACAATATGTGGATGTGACAGCTTGCCTACTAACGAAGCTTCCGTATCTAGTTGGCGTTGATACATCTTGCCTAACTTAGGGTCGTTCAAAATTTCCTGATTCAAGACCTTAATAGCGACTTCACGCTTGGCGAAAGGATCAAAACCTAGGTAGACCGTACTAGTAGCCCCTTGACCGAGCTTGTGGGTGAGGACGTACTTGCTATTGATGGAAAGTTGATTCATGGGGGGATGTGTTGCTGCAATGATTAATTGACGAGTTTAGCGAATCGATCATCCGCCATGCGTAGACGGTCGGCAAGGATGTTGAGGAAAGCTTGGTTAAAGTGTAGTTGGCAATGATCTGACAGTTGCTGAAGTGAGTTGGAATGCAAGCGCATGAGGGTGACAGGGGTATTGGCAGTGACGGTTGCGGAGCGTGGCACGGATTTTTTGCTGATGTAGGCCATTTCACCCACGCAATCGCCCCCCTCTAATACGTTCAACAAGCGATTAGCTCGGGTGACGGTAATGCTGCCCTCAATCAACACGTAAAATTCATTGCCCATCTCGTCTTCGCGTATCAACACTGTTCCTGTGGGTTGTTTGTGCCATTCGCCAACACGCAAAATTTCCCACAATTCCACATCGCTAAAATCTTGGAAAAAATTAAGTTTACGTAAAATTGAGAACTTTTCAGTCTCGTTAACTTCGATTTCACCTTTTTCAAAGTGTCCGAGCGCGGCTAGGTCGTTGCCAAAATCACGCCACGAGGCATAGCGTTCGGCACAGTCTTTGTGCATGGCGCGTAACACGATGCGTTCTAATGGGGCAGGCAAATCACGGCGGAATTGGCTGAGTGGGGGCACTGCTTCATGCAATATCTGCTGGTAAAGTTGGGCGAGATTTTGTGCTGTGTAAGGGGAATGGCCAGTTAACAGACGATACATCACCACGCCAAGTGAATAAATATCCGTTTGGTGAGTGACCTCTTCTCCCCTTATTTGCTCGGGCGACATGTAGTTGGGCGAACCGATGAAATTATGGGTTTGGTCATCGCCAATGTGCAGTGCTGCGCCCAAATCGGCTATTTTGACATCGTCGGGATTTGCGAGTAATAAATTCGCGGGTTTGATGTCGCGGTGGATGATGCCGTTGAATTGTGCATAGTTGAGGGCACGACAACATTTGAACATATATTCAACGACCAAATCGAGGGGCAGCAAAGTGTCTGGATGAATGTGCTGCTTCAACGTGCCGCCCGGCACATATTCCATCACGATGTAACTGACATCTTCCTGAATGACGGCATCATAAGTGGTCACGATGTGTGGGTGCACCAACTTACCTGCAAGGGCAACTTCGGTTTCCAATTGTTTGCGGTTTAGCGCGCCGTGCCGAGGGTCGTCGAGAAATTCTTGTTTGAATATCTTTAACGCGACTTCTCTACCCATAAAGGGGTCATAGCCAAGATACACATCACTCGTTCCACCCGAACCGAGCTTGCGTAGTAGTTGGTATTTGCCAAGATGCGTTTCGT
>JAVHPV010000119.1:0-14523 GCA_036170775.1 Gallionella sp.
TCTTCGTTATACACAGGAATGACGACGGATAATTGTGGATTGCTCATAGGGGCGGCATTTTAGCGCAGCGCAACAGAATCACGAAATGCGCTAACACAATACCTCACACATTGCTGCGCAAGTGCGTTCAACATCCGCCTTGTTCATCGCATAAAACATCGGTAAAGAGACAATTTGCTTTCCAACACGCTCAGCAATCGGAAACATGCCCTCTTTGAAACCCAAGTCACGATACAACTTGAATAGGTGGATAGGCGCGTAATGAAAGCCAATGCCAATGTTACGTTGCTTCATTTTTTCCATAAATTCTGCGCGAGTGATGCGCTCAGGCAACTCCACTTGGAATAAATGCCAGTTGGTGTTGATAAATTCAGCAGGCGGCAGTTTTGCACCACTGTGCGCCTCAAAATCCGCCCCCAGTGTCGCAAAGTAATGTTGAGCCAAATGGCGACGATGTGCAGTGATGTCAGCCAGTTTGGCGAACTGCCCCAAGCCGATGGCAGCGGCAATATCCGTCATATTGTATTTGCCCCCCAGTACATCGACCTCAATACCATCCCAGCCACTGCGCGTCACGCCTTGCAAGCGATATTTTTCCGCCAGTGCCGCCTCCTCAGTATTATTCAACACCAAGCAACCACCTTCTGAGGTGGTGATGTTTTTATTGGCCTGAAAACTAAAAGAAACAAAATCACCAAAACTGCCGATGCGCTTTCCTTGCCATGTCGAGCCGATGGCTTGCGCAGCATCTTCAACGACCCGTAATTTGTATTGATTGGCCAGCGCATACAAGCCGTCCATATCCAATGGTTTACCCGCCAGATAGACGGGAATAATCGCCTTGGTACGGGGCGTAATGGCCGCCTCCAATTTAGCCAAATCAATATTTCGTGTATCGGGATCTATATCCGCAAACACAGGGGTTGCGCCTACTTCGAGAATGACATTGGCCGTAGCAGGCCACGAAATCGGCGTGGTAATCACCTCGTCGCCCGCGCCTATGCCTGCGATGCGCAAGGCAATCTCCATCGTACAAGTTCCTGAATTGAAGGTACGTACAGGACGACCGCCAAAATAGTCAGAAAGTTGTTTTTCAAACTCAGCCACTTTGGGGCCGCTGGTGATCCAACCCGAACGCAAAGTATCCGCCACCGAGGCAATGGTTGCTTCGTCTATAGTGGGTTTAGAAAAGGGCAAGAAAGTATTCATTTAAGCTCGCGAAATAATAATAACGCCGACAATAATCACCCCTACACCGATTATTTTGGCAGGGTTGAAAGCCTCGTTAAATAGCCACCAAGCGGCCCATGCATTGACCACATAACCGAGCGAAAGCAATGGATAGGCAATGCTCACTTGCACGCGCGACAGTGCCAATATCCAAATCACCACGCTCAATACATAACAGCCCATCGCACCAATGATGTGTGGTTCTGTAGCCAATTTCCAGCCTATTGGCAAAATATTGGCGCGACTATATTCAAAATACCCCACAGCATTGGTTCCAGCTTTAATCAGAAGCTGTGCCGCCACGTTTAACATCACGCCTGCCACAATCAAAAATAAGCTAACGGCACTCATGGTTTGCTTACCACGATGTGTTGGGTATCTTGGAAAATAATTTTCATAGGTAGGTTTAACGCCTCAATTTTTGCATACTCATAAACAGGCATGATAGCCAATGCCTCGGGTTGATTCACCCACACTTTAGCAAACTCTGCCAAGGTAGGAATCCAACGTTGCGGTTCTTGTTGAATACCATAGGCCATTTCGTCCTGATACTGCACCAAAGTAAAAGTGCGTTGCAAATAGAAAGGCAACGTTTGTTCATAAGTCAATAACGAATAGAACGGGGTCTCTGCCTTGACATAAGGTTTAATCGCTAGCGCGATATGCTTTGCAGAACGCACTTGTGCCACCGTGTTATATCCCGACAAGCCCACTTGTGCGGACAGCAAAGATAAAATTGATAACACCAGTACCGCAGCAAATTTACGTTGTTGCTTGAGCAGGTAAATTGCGCCAGCGAGGCCTATCAATAATAGTATCGCGCCAGCACTTAACCAAGGAATGTAATGTGGGTAAAGTTCCTGTTGCAAAGTAGTGTCGGCCAACCGTGACAAATTCAAAGCCAGTCCCAACCAGAGCAACGCACAGCCCACCACAGGCAGCAAATAGCCGATCAAGGTACGCTCACGCAATTCGACTAAACGCTTTCCCATCAACAATGCCAGCACGGGAAACATCGGCAATAAATACGAGGGCAGCTTGGATCCTGATATAGAAAAAAACACGTAGATAAATAGAGCCCAAATCAATAAAAAACGTTCTGCATTAAAAGCGTGTTTAGCCACGCGGTGGCCTATCGCACGCCACATACTATCGAACATCAACACTGTCCAAGGCAAAGCCCCCGCCAACAAAATCGGGATAAAGTAATACCAAGGCTGATAGCGTCCTAAATCTTTCGTCGTAAAACGGGTGTAATGCTCGTAGATAAAAAATCGCTCAAAAAATTCTGGATTGGCTTTCATTACCAAATAAAACCAAGGTACGGTCAGCAACAAAAATACAGACAGCCCCATGAACCAATGCATACGTTTCAATACTGTCAAATCACGCTGTAGCAAAACATACAAAAACACCGCTGTGCCAGGCAAGATAATGCCCATCAGCCCCTTACTTAATACGGCCAGTGCCATTCCCACCCAAGCTAATAACATCCAATTGCGTCGATAGACACTATCTTTTTCTACTTGTGCCAGTGCTAATCCCAAGATGCCCAACGTGATAAAAAACGTCACCCCCATATCGAGCGTGTTGATATGCCCCATCAACACGTACAACAAGCTGCTGCCCAGTAACAGTGCGGCATAGCCTGCAGCTTCCCGTCCAAATAAACGTAGCCCCGCGAACCACACCAACAGGATACCTGCGAACCCTGTTAACCCAGCCCATAGCCGCGAAGTCCATTGATGCTCGCCGAATACGCTATAAGCGGTGGCCGTCGCCCAATACTGCAGGGGGGGCTTCTCAAAATACTTGAGTCCATTCAACCGAGGGGTGACCCAGTCACCTGTCACTACCATCTCGCGCGGGATTTCGGCATAACGCCCCTCATCGGGTTTAACAAGCGTGCGATATTCCAAATTGGCAAACCAAATGATGCTCACCAAACACAGCAACCACCACAACGTGCGCTGACTTTCCCGCATCAAGCAACCTTACGAGCCGACAGCAACAACACGCGCCCCACAGCAAAGAAACATGCTTTAAGCAGCCATTGTTTCAAAGTCATGACCGCTCCTGTCACAGGATTACCCTGCTTGCTGATTTTGCAGTACGCATTCATTTGGTTTGTTAAGTCCTTAGGAAGAAAAAGCTCGGATGGATAGTTCCGAGCAGAGCAAATAAGGTAGGTTGGCAGACTAGGCAAAATTTTACGCGCTTACTTGTGGCAGCAAGCCAAGAAATATAAAGGTAGGGGGCGGATTCTAACTTGTCATCCCCTTATCCTTCAACTCAGCGCGTGCCCAGCCATGAGCAAAAGTGATGTGTAACTCTGCGCCCACCTCCAGTTGCTCCACGCCTGAGACCACTCGACCGCGCGTATCTTGTACCATGCTGTAGCCCCTAGAAAACACTTGCTGGGGATTCAGCAAGCTGAGTTGCTGCGATATAGCATGCAACTGCGTAGCGCGCCCTGACAAATCACGCTGCATGGCTTGCATCAACCGCCTTTGCAAATTCCTGAGCGGCTCTTCCAAACGCACGATATTGGGACGAGCCGCGCGTAAGCGTTGAATCAAGGTTCGCCACTGCCAATCCTGTTGTTGGTAACGCTGTACATAGGCACGCCGCATACGTTGCTGCCATTGCTCCAGCAATGTGCCTTGGCGTTGCAGTTGTTGTGCAGGATGCACCATGCGCCGCTGTAAATAATCAAGTGTCTGCATGGCGTTTTGTAAACGATTCGTTTGCGCGCGACGCAAATGTTGCTCCACATCACGCAAGCGAGTTAGCCAACTGTGACGATCAGGCACAACGCGTTGTGCGGCAGCGGTGGGGGTTGGCGCACGTTCATCGGCAACAAAATCGGCAATGGTGAAATCTGTTTCGTGCCCCACCCCGCTCACCAGCACAATCTTGCTGGCGGCAATCGCACGCGCTACCACCTCTTCATTAAATGCCCACAAATCTTCAATGCTGCCGCCACCACGACACACAATCAATACGTCACACTCAGCACGTTGATTGGCCAGATTGATGGCGGCTGCAATTTTTTCAGCACTGCCAACGCCTTGCACTGGGGTGGGATAAAGAATCACGGGAATACTGGGCATACGCCGACGTAAAGTAGTCAAAACATCACGCAAAGCAGCCGCCTGAGGGGATGTGACAATGCCCACACAACGCGGAAAACTTGGCACTACGCGTTTACGCGCTGGTGCGAATAGGCCTTGGCTCGCCAGCAATTGCTTGAGCCGCTCAAATTTTTCATACAGCACGCCTAGCCCCGCAGGGCGAACTTGCTCAACAGTAAGCTGAAAATCACCGCGTTGTTCGTACAGCGTAGCACTCGCCAGCACTTCCACATGCTGCCCATTACTTAATGGTTGCTCTAGAAATTGGCTTTTGTGGCGAAACATGACACAGCGCACTTGCGCCAGATCATCTTTTAAGGAAAAGTAACAATGTCCAGAAGCCGCTTTGACCAAATTAGAAATTTCCCCTGCGACCCACAGCACAGGGATATTGACTTCCAACAACTGCTTGATTGCGTTATTAAGTTCAGAGATGCCAAACACATGCTGCTTTTTCTTTAAAAATAGGTCAGACGACATATTGACATTCCCAAATAATCCACAAACCCAGCAACCACGCCAGTTTGGTGAGATTGTCACCGAATAAAATAACCAACTTACGGTAACACAATGTTTTTATTATATTTTTTAAATAAATCAAAAAATAGGCGAGCTAACAAAAACCCTTATAAAACGTCACATTAAATGCAATTCAAACGCTTAATCCACAAAGTTATCCACAGGTTTTGTGGGTAAATGAAAATACTCTTTTCAAATGCGAGGTTAGCCAATTTTTGTTGAGAAACAAGATGAGAAAAGTTGCTCAACTGGATGTGACAAGCTACAGTTGCGCCCTGAAATTTTTGTGCGGTGCGTATTCCCTCATTTTGAGACTACCTCCTTCTCCGAATCAGGAGAGCATTGCAGTATTTAAGCATATTTTGGAGAATTCACGTGTTTGCAATCGTAGAAGCAGCCGGCTGGCCGATATATTTTTTGATCTTAGCCTCCATCATCGCCTTGGGTTTAATTGTTGAGCGTGTGACTTATCTACGTGGTAGTAAGATTGCCCCACCCACGCTATTGGAGGATGTATTCAAAGAACTCAAGCAACGTGGTGTGAGTGACGGTATGCTCAAAAAATTAGCTGAGCATTCACCTTTAGGCAAAATTTTTGCGGCTGGCTTAAAGAATATTAAAAGCTCTCCAGAAGTTATGAAAGAGTCTATTGAAGAAGTGGGGCGTGCGGTCACCCACGATTTGGAACGTTTTCTAACTACACTCGGCACGATCGCCTCCATCAGTCCTTTACTGGGCTTGTTTGGCACGGTCATCGGCATGATCGAAATTTTTGGCTCACAAACGGCTGCGGGTAATACGCCCGCAATCTTGGCGCACGGTATCTCTGTTGCGCTTTATAACACCGCATTTGGCCTAATCGTGGCAATTCCCAGCATGATTTTCTATCGTCATTTCCGCTCTAAGGTGGATAGTTTGACTGTAGAAATGGAGCAACAAGCCATCAAGCTAGTGGAACTGGTGCATGGTCAACGCAAGGACTAAAGGCATGAATTTTCAACGTGGACAAAACCGTGAAGAGCCTGAAATCAATCTAATTCCGATGATAGATGTGTTGCTAGTGATACTGATTTTTCTCATGGTCACCACCAGCTATGCAAAATTTTCTGAGTTACAGATCAACCTTCCCCAAGCGGGAGGTGAAGCAAGCGTGGCACAGGCAAAACCGATCAATGTCGGCGTAGATGCCTCAGAACACTATGCCATCGACAATCAAGGCATGACCTTCACAGGGGTGGAGGCATTGGCAGCTTCACTGAAAGCCGCAGCAGGCGAACAAACCGATCCTACCATCGTAATTAACGCGGATGCCAAGACCCCCCATCAAGCCGTGGTGAACATTATGGAAGCTGCACGCCAAGCGGGCTACGGGCGCATCACTTTTACGACGCAAAACCAAGCTCAATAAGCACATGTCGGGGTTGCAGCAATACTGGTATCGCCTTACCCCACTGCATCTCATCCTCTATCCCCTCAGCCTTTTGTTTGCAGGCATCGTGGCTCTGCGTCGTTGGCTATACCAGCGCAACTACTTATCTAGTCAACGCTTGCCCGTACCCGTTATTGTCATTGGTAACATCAGTGTAGGGGGTACAGGCAAAACTCCACTTACCCTAGCATTGACCCAGCAGCTTATTGAACATGGGTATCACCCTTTGATTATCAGTCGTGGCTATGGCGGTGTAGCTGAGCAAACAGAGGTATCACCACACAGCGACCCATTACAAGTTGGAGACGAGCCCGTGTTGATGGCGCAACGCCAGCTATGCCCTGTGTGGGTAGGGCGTGATCGTGTCGCCACCGCACAAACCGCACTCCAAGCACATGCTGACATTGATGTCATTTTGAGCGACGATGGTTTACAACACTATCGTTTGCAACGTGATGTGGAAATCGCTGTTGTGGATGGTGTTCGTGGTACAGGCAATGGCCTGCTGCTCCCTGCGGGGCCGTTACGTGAACCGATTGCGCGCTTGCAATCAGTCGATGCGCTGGTCATCAATGGTACGCAAGCCCAATACCAAGGTTATGCCATGCAGCTCGTGGGCGAGGTTTTTTATAATCTTTTACATCCTGAAAAAATTGTCACTGCCGCGCAATTACAAGGATTAAATCTCCATGCGTTGGCGGGTATCGGATACCCACAACGCTACTTTGACCAGCTCACCCAAATGGGGCTGAAGTTCATTCCCCACGCCTTTCCAGACCATCATCCTTATGTTGCCAAAGACTTACAGTTTGCACCATACGATGCCCTACTCCTCACCGAAAAAGATGCGGTAAAATGCGGCGCATACGCTGATGAAAGATTTTGGGTATTACGTGTGGAAGCCCAAATTGATCCAGCCCTATGCAACCTCATTCTGCGAAAGTTATCCTGTCATGGACGCAAAACTACTTGAAATTCTCGTTTGCCCATTGTGCAAATCCCCATTGATTTATCACAAGGCGGAGCAAGAGTTAATTTGCAAAGCAGATCGCCTTGCCTTCCGCATTGAAGATGATATTCCCGTGATGCTCAGCGACGAAGCGCGCAAGCTCACCGCCGAACAAGCCGAAGCTCTGTAAATGCCTCGTTTTAACGTCGTCATCCCTGCACGTCATGCCTCCACTCGCTTGCCTGGCAAGCCTTTGTTGGATATTGCGGGTAAGGCGATGGTGGTGAGGGTTGCCGAACAAGCGCAACATAGCGGAGCGGAGCAAATTTTAATTGCCACCGATCATGCCGGCATCGCGGCGGCGGTTGAGGCGGAAGGTTTTCTGACTTGCATGACTCGCGCCAACCATCAAAGCGGCACGGATCGTATCGCCGAAGTCGTTGATTTGCAGGGTTGGTCTGACGATACCATCGTGGTCAATGTGCAGGGCGATGAGCCACTTATTCCACCTGCACTGATACGCGCAGTCGCAGTGCATTTACACCAACATCCAGAATGCGCCATCACCACGGCCTGCCATGCAATTCACGATGAAGCCGCCTTGCGCAATCCCAACATTGTCAAAGTGGTACTCGATGCGCAACAGCACGCCTTGTATTTTAGCCGTGCGCCGATTCCCTATCCGCGCGATGCCTTTGCCGCCCAACAACCGCTTCCTATTAAACTGCCCGTATTACGCCACATCGGTATCTACGCTTATCGAGCCAGTTTTTTGCGTGCCTATGGCAAACTCACGCCGAGTGTTATCGAGCAATTTGAAGCCTTGGAACAATTACGTGCGCTGTATCACGGCTATAAAATTGGCGTGACCATTGCCACCGCTGCACCTCCTAACGGGGTTGATACCGCAGACGACTTGCAAGCTGCAAGAGTATTATTCGCTCAGCAAACCCAAGCCTGAAAGAACGGTAACAATCCAAGAATCAAATTTCACATACTGGACATTTAAGGAGAATAGCGCATGAAACTAATACTGTTAGGAGCCCCTGGGGCTGGCAAAGGAACTCAAGCGAATTACATCAAAGGGCAGTACCACATCCCACAAATTTCCACGGGTGACATGTTGCGTGCTGCGGTCAAAGCAGGTACGCCGTTAGGCGTTGCCGCCAAAACCATTATGGATGCGGGCAAGTTGATTTCCGACGACATCATTATCAATTTGGTCAAGGAACGCATCAAAGAGGCCGACTGCGCGGATGGATTTTTGTTCGACGGTTTTCCGCGCACCATTCCACAAGCGCAAGCCATGAAAGATGCGGGTATTGCGATTGATTATGTGATTGAGATTGACGTACAAGATAGTGAAATTGTGCAACGCATGAGTGGTCGCCGTGTGCATTTAGCCTCGGGGCGCACTTATCACCTCGTGTTCAATCCACCCAAAGTATCTGGCAAAGACGACATCACAGGCGAAGATTTGGTGCAACGTCCGGATGATGCGGAAGATACCGTGGTAAAACGTCTTGATATTTATCATGAGCAAACCAAACCGCTGGTTGAGTACTACCGCGCATGGGCACAATCTGGCGATAGCCAAGCTCCTAAAAGCATCAAAATTGCGGGGGTCGGGAATGTCGAAGATATTCGTGACAAAATTTTTGCCGCTTTAGCACAACACTAAGTTATGTTACAAAAACCCGTACTCAGTCTCGATGTAGCTAAGCGAATTGCAACAGCCGCTGAAGCCTACGCCACTCGTAACGGTTGGCATATCACCGTAGCAGTTGTCGATGATGGCGGCCATTTGCTCTACCTGCAACGCAGCCATGACACCAAATTCGGCACTGTCGAAACCGCCATTGCCAAGGCCTATGCGGCGATTGCGTTCCAGCGTCCAACCAAAGCCTCTGAAGACGCGGTGCTGAGTGGGCGACTGATACACCTCGCCTTACCCAGTGTGATTCCAGCCGAAGGTGGTGTGCCTATCAGTTTGCATGACACGCTCGTCGGTGCGCTAGGTATCAGCGGAGTCAGTTCGGCACAAGATGGACAAGTCGCCGCCGCTGGGCTGGCCGCAATTACGGAAGGCTAACATGCTCTACCAACTTGCCGAACGCACCCCAGAACTTCGCGGCTCAGGGCATTTTGTAGCCGATACCGCTGCGGTCATTGGCTCGGTGATTTTGGAAAAGCATGTGAGCGTATGGTTTGGCGCAGTGTTGCGGGGTGACAATGAGGCGATACAGATTGGTGCGTATAGCAACATTCAAGATGGCGCAGTGTTGCACACGGATATGGGTGCGCCACTCACCCTTGGCGAGTATGTCACGGTAGGTCATCAAGCCATGTTGCATGGCTGCACCATCGGCGCAGGTAGCTTAATTGGCATCAAGGCGGTCATCCTCAATCACAGTGTGATCGGCAAAAATTGTTTGATCGGAGCGAATGCCCTAATTACCGAGGGTAAGAACATCCCCGATAATTCGCTGGTGATCGGTTCGCCAGGCAAGGTGACGCGCACGCTCAGTGCAGAAGAAATTGCGGCCATGCACACCAACACACAGCATTACGTAGAAAAAGCGCAATACTTTGCGGAAAATTTAACGCCCTTGGTTTAACTCCCCCTCACCGTAAATATGAAAAACATCGACTATCCTGACTTCACTATTCCTGCCACGAGTGGTCTAATTTTTAAGCACTCAGAATTACAGGGTAAAAACCTTGTTATTTACTTTTACCCTAAAGACAACACGCCTGGCTGCACCACCGAAGCACAGCAATTTCGTGACTTATATCCACAATTTCAGCAAGCCAATTGCGTCATCTTTGGCGTGTCGCGCGATTCACTAAAATCACACGAAAACTTCAAGGCAAAATTCAACTTACCCTTTGAGTTACTGGCAGATACAGACGAGACAATTTGTAACTTGTTTGAGGTAATCAAGCTAAAAAATATGTATGGTAAACAAGTACGCGGCATTGAACGCAGCACCTTTGTTTTTGATAAAACTGGCAAACTGCGTCAAACATGGCGCGGCGTGAAAGTCCCAGAACACGCACAACAGGTTCTGGATTTTGTTGTTAGCAATCTCAACTAAGGAACAGATCATGCCACCCCGCAAAAAACCCGCTAAACAACAAACTGACAGTAAGTTATTTGTGCTGGATACCAATGTCCTGTTGCACGACCCCACCAGTTTGTATCGCTTTGAAGAACACGATATTTGTTTGCCAATGTTTGTGTTGGAAGAATTGGACAACAAGAAAAAAGGCATGACCGAAGTGGCACGTAATGCACGTCAAGCCAGCCGTTTTCTCGATCAAATCGTCAATGATGCCCCACGTAATATCGAAGAAGGTATCGCGCTGGAATCCGCTGCACATAAAAATTGCACAGGGCGGCTGTATCTGCAAACCAGCTTCATCAAACACGAACTGCCGCAAAATCTGGAGCTAGGCAAAGCCGACAATGCGATCTTGGGTGTCGTCATTGGTTTACAGCAGCAGCAACCTGAACGTCCCGTTATTCTGGTCAGCAAAGACATCAACATGCGCATCAAGGCGCGCGCCTTGGGCTTGGAAGCGCAAGATTATTTCAACGACAAGGTTCTGGAAGACAGCGATCTGCTTTACACCGGCGTTTTGCAACTGCCTGCGGATTTTTGGGAGCGTCATAGCAAAGACATGAAGTCTTGGCAAAAAGATGGGCGCACCTACTATCAAATTCATGGTCCATTATGTGCCGCATTTTTCATCAACCAATTCGTTTACAAAGAGGATGACACGCCCTTTTATGCGATCGTGGTCGAGCAAGACGATCAAAGTGCGGTACTGCGTACATTGACCGATTACACACACAGCAAGAACAATGTTTGGGGCATCACCGCACGCAATCGCGAGCAAAATTTTGTACTCAATTTGTTGCTTGATCCTGAGATCGACTTTGTCACCTTGTTAGGTCAAGCGGGTACTGGCAAGACCTTGCTGACTCTGGCTGCGGGGCTGTTCCAGACACTTGAATCAAAACTCTATTCTGAAATCATCATCACCCGTGTCACCGTGCCAGTGGGCGAAGACATCGGTTTCTTGCCGGGCACGGAAGAAGAGAAAATGACACCGTGGATGGGCGCGTTAGAAGACAATATGGACGTGCTCAATAAGTCTGACGAAGAAGGCGGCGATTGGGGACGTGCAGCAACGCGTGATTTGATACGCTCACGCGTGAAAGTCAAATCGCTCAACTTTATGCGAGGGCGTACCTTCCTCAACAAATATCTCATCATTGATGAAGCGCAAAACCTAACCCCTAAGCAAATGAAAACCTTGGTGACGCGCGCGGGTCCTGGCACTAAAGTGGTTTGTATGGGCAACATCGCACAAATCGACACCCCTTATCTGACCGAAGGTAGTTCAGGTTTGACTTATGTGGTGGATCGCTTTAAAGGTTGGGCGCATGGTGGACATGTCACACTGATGCGTGGTGAGCGTTCACGCTTGGCCGATCACGCAGGCGAAGTGCTGTAAGCTCATGACAGTTTCTGTGCAAAAAACTGCTGCAGAATGGCAAGCAACACTCAGCTCGGAACAATATCGGGTGTGCCGCCAATGTGGTACAGAGCCCGCTTTTACAGGCGCATATTGGAATTGTCACGATGACGGCATTTACCATTGTGTGTGCTGCTCCGCCCCCTTATTTGATGCCAATAGTAAATTTGACTCAGGATCGGGCTGGCCTAGTTTCTTCCAGCCTTATGATGCTGCCAGTCTGAACGTCAGAACAGACACGAGTTATGGCATGGTGCGCGAAGAAGTCCTGTGCAAAAATTGTGCAGCACATTTGGGTCACGTATTTCCTGATGGCCCTACCCCCACAGGACTGCGCTATTGCATCAACTCAGCCTCTCTCACCTTAAAAAAGAAATAAGTTATGAAACTGTTGTTCGACCTCTTCCCCGTCATACTGTTTTTTGTCGCCTTCAAATTTCAAGGCATCTATGTGGCGACGGCAGTCGCAATCGCCGCCACCATAGGACAAATCATTTGGACAAAATTACGACACGGTAAAGTGGATGTCATGCTGTGGGTCAGCTTTGTCATTATTGGCGTGTTCGGTGGTGCGACCTTATTGTTGCACGATGAAACATTCATCAAATGGAAACCTACCGTGCTCTATTGGCTGTTTTCTAGCGTATTGCTAGTGTCCAATCAATTTTTCAAAAAAAATCTGATTCGTAGCCTACTTAACGAGAAAATCGCCCTGCCCTTACATGCTTGGAATCGTTTGAATTTGAGTTGGAGTGTATTTTTCGCAGTGCTGGGATTGCTCAACTTATACGTGGCGTTTAACTACCCCACCGACACTTGGGTAAATTTCAAACTGTTTGGTTTCACTGGCATCATGCTGATCTTCATCTTGGCGCAAAGTGCTTGGATGGCAAAATTTATTGATGAAAAAAAGGAAAATAATTGATGTGGTACGCCATCATCGGAACAGATGTTCCCGATAGTCTCGCCAAACGTATGGCTGCACGCCCCGCACACCTTGCCAGACTCGAAACACTGCAACAACAAGGTCGATTATTACTCGCAGGGCCATTCCCTGCCGTGGATACGAACGAACCCGATGCTGCGGGTTTTACAGGTAGCTTGATCATTGCGGAATTCTCTTCACTCCCGGCAGCCCAAGCTTGGGCAGAAGCAGAGCCTTATCTCACGACAGGTGTATTCGCAAGTATTACCGTTAAACCCTTCAAAAAGGTGCTACCAGCATGAATCCACGCATTACCGCTATTGAATCTAAACTCGCTGTACTCGCCCCTGTTTCGCTCATCATCAAGGATGATAGTCAATCGCATGTAGGCCACCATAGTGCGAACGGTGGCGGACACTTTTCTTTACAAATTGTCTCTGCGCAATTCTCTGGGAAGAATAGGATGACACGTCACCGTATGATATATTCTGCGTTGGGAGAGCTGATGCAAGGTGATATTCACGCACTCAACATAATGCAGGCGCAAACGCCCGAAGAAATTTAATCAATCACACTTTTATCTTGGAGAACATCGAGTATGTTGAAAACCACTAAATTCGCAACCTTAGCCATTTTAGGTGCTTTGGCAATCAACCCTGCTTACGCAGAAGACAAGTCTGCGGCTTTGGTCAACGGGGTATCCATTCCCCAAGCCCGTGTAGATTTGCGTGTTAAAGCTGCCACCGCACAGGGTCAAGCTGACAGCCCAGAATTACGCAAAGCGATCAAGGAAGACATGATCAATTTGGAAGTCATGGCGCAAGAATCCACTAAGTTAGGCTTGGACAAAAATGCCGACGTATTGCAGCAAATGGACTTGGCAAAACAATCTGTTTTAGTTGGTGCTTTTGTGCAAGATTATGCCAAGAGCCACCCTATCAGCGACGATCAACTCAAAGCTGAATATGACAAGTTAAAGGCAAAATTAGGTGACAGAGAATTTAACGCACGTCACATTTTGGTTGAAACAGAAGCCGCAGCAAAAGACATCATCACACAACTTGGCAAAAAGGCTAAGTTTGAAAAATTAGCTGAAAAGTCTAAAGATGCAGGCTCGGCAGAACGTGGTGGTTCGTTAGGCTGGGCAGTCCCTAACAACTTCGTGCCCCCCTTTGCCAATGCTTTACTTAACTTGAAAAAAGGCGAGTACACCAAAGAACCCGTGCAATCGCAATTTGGCTGGCATGTCATCAAACTGGATGATGTACGCGACTTGAAAGTGCCGCCCTTTGAAGAACTCAAACCTCAATTGCAACAACGTTTACAACAACAATCCATTCAAAAAGCAATTGCTGATTTACGCGCCAAAGCAAAAATCGAATAAGCTAGACGCAGTAATCTTAAACCACCTAAAAGCCTATCCAACATTGGTTGGATAGGCTTTTTATTGCATACACGACTAAGTGTTTAACAGTGAGGCGATCTGATCGTGCTTGTTTTTTTTGGCAATATCCAAAGCGGTCGTTCCATCAACATATTTAGCCTCTTTATCCGCACCTTTGCTGAGCAGCAACATAACTTCTGGATAATGTCCGTTTGCAGAGGCTTTATGCAACGGAGTCCAGCCATCATTTGAAGCAAGATTGACATTTGCACCATATTCCAAAAGCACAGAAATTACCGAAAGATGGCCTCTCGTCGCAGCTTGCAACAAGGCCGTCCAGCCATATGTGCTGCGGGCATCTTTATCTGCATGACGTGACAATAATAACTGCACAACTTTGACATAACC
>JAVHPV010000120.1:0-2926 GCA_036170775.1 Gallionella sp.
ATGACAATTGAAATCAATGCAGCAACACGCACAGCGCAAGGTACGGGTGCGAGCCGCCGTCTGCGTCATTCCGGTCGTACGCCAGGAATCGTTTACGGCACTGGCGAGGCGGTGATGATCGAGATGGATCACAACGAAATCTATTACAAACTGCGTTCCGAAGCGTTCCACGCATCGTTGCTGTCGTTGGTGTTAGATGGGAAAAAAGAGTCCGTGATGTTGCGCGACTTTGTGATGCATCCATTCCGTCAGCAAGTTATGCACGTAGATTTTCAACGTGTTGATGTCACTCATAAAACGCACATCAGTGTGCCGTTGCACTTTATCAATGCGGATATTGCACCAGGCGTGAAAACAGGTGGCGGTAAGATTAGTCACGTGATGACTGAGCTTGACATTACTTGCTTGCCTAAAGACATCCCCGCATTTATTGAGGTTGATTTGGCTGGCTTGCAACTGGGACACTCGGTTCATTTGGCCGATGTGAAACTGCCTCAAGGGGTGCAAGCGTCAGGTCATAAGTACACCGCTGAATCAGTGGTTGCTACTGTGCAAGTGCCGCGTGGCGCGGTTGAAGCATCTGCTGAAGAAGCTGAAAGTGTTGTTGCTCCTGCTGCGGCAGCAGCAACCCCAGCCAAGGACGCTAAGAAGTAATATTGGTATTCGTTCAAATCACCCGCCACAGCTGAATTCGGCGTGGCGGGTTTTTTATTGGTCGTGCTAGAGAATGACAGCAATAAGGTTGATCGTTGGGTTGGGAAATCCAGGTCGTGAATATGAGGCGACTCGCCACAATGTTGGTTTTGACTGGGTGGATGCGCTCGCTGATGAGCATAAACTTACTTTCCATAGTGAAGCAAGGTTCCATGGCTTGAGTGCGCGCGGTATGTTGTATGGGCAAGAACTCTGGTTGCTGAAACCCCAAACCTTTATGAATCTGAGTGGGCGCGCTGTTGCCGCGCTGGCGCATTTTTACAAAATAGCCCCCGACGAAATTTTAGTGGTGCACGATGAGTTGGATCTGCCACCGGGGGTGGCGCGCCTGAAGATGGGCGGCGGACATGGTGGGCACAACGGCTTGAAAGACATTATTACCCAACTGGGCAGTAAAGACTTTTGGCGGTTACGCATTGGAATTGGTCATCCTAGTGATCGCGCTGAGGTGAGTCACTATGTGTTAAACAATCCGCGTCGTGAAGAGCGTGAGCTTATTGATGAGGCATTGCTGAGGGCGCAACAAGTGGCGAATTCAGTGGTGGTAGGAAAAATCGAAGCGGCGATGCTGAAATTGCATAGCGCATAAGTAGCAATAGTTAAATTTAAGAAAGTGATGCCATGAGTTTGAAATGCGGAATTGTTGGGTTGCCTAACGTTGGTAAATCCACTTTGTTTAATGCACTGACTAAGTCTGGGATAGCGGCGGAGAACTACCCATTCTGTACGATAGAACCGAATGTGGGGATCGTCGAAGTTCCTGATCCACGTATGGATGAGTTGGCTAAAATCGTTAAACCGCAACGGATGCAATATGCCATCGTAGAATTTGTTGATATTGCGGGATTGGTCGCAGGTGCTTCCAAAGGTGAAGGCTTGGGTAATCAGTTTCTCGCCAATATCCGCGAAACAGATGCGATTGTGAATGTGGTGCGTTGCTTTGATGATCCTAACGTGATTCATGTGGCCAATAAAATTGACCCTCTTGCCGACATCGAGACGATTATTACCGAGCTGGCCTTGGCAGATATGGCTGTGGTAGAGCGCACCTTGCATCGTGATACCAAAAAAGCGCGCTCTGGTGACAAGGATGCGCAAAAGTTGGTGACAGTGCTGGAAAAATTGTTGCCGCACTTAAACGAGGGTAAGCCTGCGCGCACTTTGAATCTCAGTGCCGAGGATAAAGACCTGCTTCAGCCATTGTGCCTGCTGACCATCAAACCCGCTATGTACGTGGGCAATGTAATGGAGGATGGTTTTGAAAACAACACTCATCTGGATCGCTTACGTGCTCATGCTGCGCAAGAAGGGGCTCCTGTGGTGGCTCTGTGTGCCAAAATTGAAGCTGAACTGTCCGAGCTGGACGATGCGGACAAAATGGAATTCTTGGCGGATTTGGGTTTAGAAGAGCCAGGTTTGAATCGTTTGATTCGCACGGGCTACCAATTGCTTGGCTTGCAAACTTATTTCACGGCGGGCGTTAAAGAAGTGCGCGCTTGGACTATCCATAAAGGCGATACCGCACCGCAGGCCGCAGGGGTGATTCATACTGATTTTGAACGCGGCTTTATCCGCGCACAAACAATCGCTTATGAAGACTTTATTGCCTGTGGCGGTGAAGCGGGGGCAAAGGAAAAAGGCAAGTTGCGCGTCGAAGGTAAAGAATATGTGGTGCAAGATGGAGATGTGCTCAATTTCTTGTTTAACGTGTAGGATAAAATCTGTTAGAAGTTGCGCTATCGATGTTAAAAATAGTGAAATTCGTTTGACAGCTTAAAAAGTCGCTGGCATAATTTCGCGTTCAGTTTGGAGGGGTGGCCGAGTGGTTAAAGGCAGCAGACTGTAAATCTGCCCTCTCTGAGTACGAAGGTTCGAATCCTTCCCCCTCCACCAAATTTGATAGCTGGCATTGTGTTAATCACCTGTGAGTGATTAGGAAGATTGAAATTTCGCGGGTGTAGCTCAATGGTAGAGCAGAAGTTTTCCAAACTTACGACGAGGGTTCGATTCCCTTCACCCGCTCCAGTGAGTGTTGATTTGCCCATGTGGCTCAGTGGTAGAGCACTCCCTTGGTAAGGGAGAGGTCGCGAGTCCGATTCTCGCCATGGGCACCAAATATTTTGTAGGTTATTGTTAACGTTTGACATTGATAAGGAAATAATCATGGCAAAGAGTAAATTTGAGCGCACCAAACCCCACGTAAACGTAGGCA
>JAVHPV010000121.1:0-14270 GCA_036170775.1 Gallionella sp.
GCCTCCATCGGTCTCATTATGACTGCGCTGGCACCCGCCTACGACTTTTTCATGTATTACTTCACGCTGGTCATCACCCCGATGATGCTACTATGCGGCGTTTTTTTTCCAGTCACGCAATTGCCCAGTGCGTTACAGACAATCGCAAGTGTCTTGCCACTGACTCATGCTGTTGATCTGGCGCGTCCCTTAATGAGTGGCGCGATTCCACCACAAGCCGTGGGGCATATTGCGGTATTGCTGGTTTATGCGTTGAGTGGGTTTTATGTGTCGCTGGTGTTATTCAGACGGCGTTTATCTCGATAAGGATGTGTCATGTATTTATGGATTAAGGCGTTTCATATCATCATGGTGGTGAGTTGGTTTGCGGGATTGTTTTATCTGCCGCGTATTTTTGTAAATCACGCAATGGCGAGCGAACCCGCAGAAATCGCACGCCTCAAACTGATGGAAGGCAAGCTCTATCGCTTTGTCACGCCCATCGCTTGGTTAGCGATCATATCGGGGCTATGGTTATGGCTAGGTGAAGGAATCGGAGGTGCATGGATGCACGCTAAAGCGGCATTGGTGCTAGCTTTGTATGGTTATCACCACTACTGTGGCAGGTTGGTCAAAAAATTCGCTAACGACCAAAATGCGCGTAACCATGTGTGGTTTCGTTTTTTCAATGAAATACCGGTGTTAATTCTCACTGCGGTGGTGATTCTCGTCGTCGTTAAACCTTTTTAAGCCATGCCAGATTTTTTTGCCCCCTGCCCACGCGGCCTCGAAGCCGTCCTCCACAGCGACCTTGAAGCCATGGGCGCACAGAAGGTCAAATCCACCGACGGTGGCGTACATTTTTTCGGCGACTGGGCCCTGTGCTATCGCGTCAATCTGGAAAGTCGCGTCGCCAGCCGTGTTCTGTGGCGCGTCTCCACCTCTAAATATGCCAGCGAACAGGACATTTATCAGGCAGCCTTCAAGATGCACTGGCAAAATTGGTTTGATGTCACGCACACCATACGTGTGCATGTCACCGCAATCCGTTGCCCATTGAAGAGCTTGGAGTTCATCACCTTGCTGGTCAAAGATGCGATTTGTGATCGTTTCCGCGCACATTGCAACGAACGCCCCAGCGTTAACACCTTAGATCCCGACATACGCATCCACACTTTTATCGAAGATGACCAGATGATGTTGTATGTGGATACCTCAGGTGATCCGCTGTTCAAACGCGGGGTGCGGCTACACACCAACATTGCCCCGATACGTGAAAATTTAGCTGCTGGGATTTTGCGTTTAAGTGGCTGGCAAGTAGGTACACCCTTGCTTGATCCAATGTGCGGTAGCGGCACATTCTTGATTGAAGCGGTGCAAATGTCACTCAACATTCAGCCTGGTATTGCGCGCCGTTTTGCGTTTGAGAATTTGAAAAATTTTGATGCCCCTCAATGGCAAGCCATGCGCGCACAAGCCATTGCCGCGCAACGGCCTGCTCAACCATTAGATATTTACGGCAGCGATTTATTTGGCGATGCACTGAGAACAGCCTTGCGCAATTTGCAAGATGCGGGCTTGGATGAATGCGTACAACTCAAACAAGCCAATGTGTTGGAAATCTCCGCACCCGCTGAACACGGCACGCTGGTAGCTAACTTGCCTTATGGTGAGCGCATGGGCGAGTTAGATGAATTGGCTGAGCTTTATCCCAAATTAGGCGATGCACTGAAGAAGAAATTTGGCGGTTGGACGGCTTATTTATTCACTGCTGACAAAGCTATTTTGAAGCTGATGCGCTTATCACCTTCCAGACGCACGCCATTATTTAACGGCGCGATTGAGTGTCGCTTGTTGCAATATAAAATCGTCTCGGGTAGCAATCGTCCCAGCAAATAGGAATCGTCATGATCTTCTCGCATCTTTCTCAAGCGGAACGTTACAGCACTCTCCATCCACTGTTTGCGCAGGTGTTCGATTTCATGCGTAACACCGACTTGTTTGCGCTCGCACCTGGGCGTTACAACTTGCTTGGCGAAGACTTAATCGCCATCGTCGAGCAGGTCGCGGGACGTACGCGTGAGATGGCGAAACTGGAAGCCCACCGCCGTTATATCGACCTGCAATTGGTACTGGAAGGTGACGACGAAATGGGCTGGAAGCCTTTAGCAGATTGCTATAACCCGATCGGTGAGCATAGCCAAGAGAAAGACATTTTGTTCTTTCAAGATGCGCCCGTCGCGTGGCTTGCCACGCCCCCCGAACACTTTTGCATCTTCTTTCCAGAAGATGCTCATGCGCCTTTGGTCAGCGAGCACAACATTCGCAAAATCATCTTCAAGATTGCGCTTACACCACAACCTTAGCACCACAAAAAAGTGGTTCGTTAGTGCTTAGGGGCGATTTTTTTTTGCGACAAACGCCATTTCGCCTTGCCATTCCAAACGTTTGCCACGACTTGCAAAAACCAGTGAAAATAGCCCCTTACGCAGCGCATCTTTAGGTCTAGGCAAGCCACCTTCTTGCGCCAACTCAATCCAACGATCACCGCTGAAACTGGTTTGATATTCGGAATGTGCTGCAATGGGCGCAGTGGCTTGCGGGGCAAGCACATTGTCAGGAATTTTTTTGCCCGACAGGCGGATCAAGCGTATTGATATACCGCTGGTGCTGACGTAGCTGCTGTCATCCCAGATTAGCTTGTGCAAGTCGGATGAATTATTTTTCACTTGCAAACGATAACGAATGCCGCCTTCGTGAGTGATTGTCACAGGCAAGTTGTCAATCGGTTTGAGCACGGTAATCACTTGTTGGTACTCGCTCGCCCGAGTGGTTTCTGCTCGTGGTGGTTGCGTAGGGTTAGGCAAGCCCAATTCAGCGCAGCCCGACAAGGCAAACGTGATAGCCACAAGCATCCATCTAAGCCAGATACTCGTCAAATGCGGTCGCTGCCAAGTAGCAACGAGGTTAGTCATGTTCATCCGTATCGAAGGCGACATCGCCTTCATCCACGGTCATCCCTAATTGAATGTTTTTGAAATCGAACAAGCTGCCATCCAGTAAATGCGACGGTTTAACGTTTTGCATGGCGGTAAAAATCGTTTGGCTGCGTCCTGGGTACTGGTGTTCCCAGTTGGTCAGCATTTCCTTGATGTTTTGCCGTTGCAGGTTTTCCTGTGAACCGCACAAATTGCACGGAATGATAGGAAATTCCATGCCGCGTGCATAGCGCGCTATATCTTTCTCGGCACAATAAGCGAGTGGGCGAATCACGATATGGTCGCCCTTATCAGTCACCAGTTTTGGCGGCATGGCTTTAAGTTTTCCACCAAAAAACATATTCAGAAACAGCGTTTCTATCATGTCATCACGATGATGACCTAAGGCAATTTTGTTCGCGCCCAACTCTGCGGCGACTTTGTAAATGATGCCGCGCCGTAAGCGCGAGCACAGCGAACATGTCGTTTTGCCTTCAGGGATTTTAGCCTTGACGATGGAATAGGTGTCTTGCGCCTCGATGTGAAAATCCACACCTATACGCTGCAAGTAATTGGGCAATACGTCTTCTGGGAAACCGGGTTGTTTCTGATCAAGATTCATCGCCACAATTTTGAAATCAATCGGGGCGCGTTTACGCAGCGTCAGTAAAATATCCAACAAGGTATAAGAATCCTTGCCGCCGCTGAGGCACACCATCACCGTATCGCCATCTTCAATCATGTTGAAGTCGCCAATCGCTTTACCCACTTGATGTTCCAGTCGCCCCTTGAGACGATTGAAATTGGTGGAGTGATGCTCGAATTGAATAGGATGAAGAATATCGTTCATAACATGCTCAAATGTGGATGCTGCGACCGCCATCGACGGCAATCACTTGCCCTGTGATATAGGGCGCATCGTTGATTAAAAACTGTACGGTGCGGGCGATGTCGTCAGGTTGGCCTTCGCGTTTGAGTAAGGTATGCGCAACAATTTCGTCTCGCTGCACTTGATTCTGCCAACCTTCACTTTCAGGCCAGAGGATTACCCCAGGAGCAACCGCATTGACCCGTACCTGTGGAGCCATTTCTTGTGCCAAGCCACGCGTCAACGCCACTAACCCCGCCTTGGCCACGCTGTATAACAAATGCCCTTGCATGGGGCGTTCGGCATGAATATCAACAATGTTGACGATGCAGCCATTGCGCTGCCGCAACTCATCCGCTGCGGCTTGCGCCAAAAATAACGGTGCGCGTAAATTCGTGCCCAGCAAATCATCCCACTGTTGCTGATTGGCTTGTGCCAAGGGCGTAGGATAAAAACTGGAGGCGTTATTCACTAAAGCATCCAATCGCTCAAAACGCACCAGCACTGCTTCGACAAGTTTGGGTAGGGCGGTAAGTTCAAGCAAGTCGGCACAAAAAATTGCCGCGCTGGCAGCCCGTTGCGCGTTCAATTCGGCTTGCAACAACTGGGCTTGTTGTTCGGAGTGATGATAATGAATGGCTACATGCGCGCCCGCCGCGTGCAGCCGCCGACACACTGCCGCCCCCACCCGTTTCGCGCCTCCCGTCACCAACACTACTTTGCCTTGCATCGCACTCTCCACTAAACTCCGCAACCTGTTTGAGATTATACCTGACCATGCCTATTCGTCCCGCCCCTACCTTGCCTCCCGCCAGTCCTGCCGCGCTACAACACAGCGCACAACTCGTCGGCCTATTACAACAGGAAATCACCGCGCAAGGCGGTTGGATACCGTTTTCACGTTTTATGGAATTGACGTTGTATGCGCCTGGATTAGGCTATTACACAGCGGGCGCGCACAAATTTGGCGCAGCAGGTGATTTCATTACCGCCCCCGAATTATCGAATTTATTTGGGCGTTGCTTGGCACGGCAAGCGGCACAAATTATGGCGCAAAGTACCCCGCAACTGTGGGAGCTGGGGGCAGGAAGCGGCAAGCTGGCGGTCGATGTGTTGCGTGAATTGGAGCGATTGGGGCAGCTACCCGAACACTATGCCATTCTGGAAGTCAGTGCTGATTTGCGCGCACGACAACAGGACTTTATACAACAGCAGCTACCGCACTTGGCAGCACGCGTACATTGGTTAGACCAACTCCCCGAAACTTTTAGTGGCGCGCTCATCGCCAACGAAGTGTTAGATGCCCTGCCCGTGAATTTAGTGCATTGGTATGACAGCGCGCTCATGGAGCGCGGCGTGGCAAACTCGGCACAAGGGTTCATCTGGCAAGAACGTGAAATTAGCAATGACTTCCTCCGCCTAGCGGCAGAAAAAATCTCTGTGCCCGATGACTACCTCAGCGAAATTTGTTTATCTGCATCAGGTTTAATCGCCAGCTTGGCGAATCGCTTACAGCAGGGTGCGTTGCTGTTCATCGACTATGGTTTTGGTGCGCGTGAGTATTATCACCCGCAGCGCAATACAGGCACGTTGATGTGCCATTACCGTCATCATGCCCACGCCGACCCGTTTTATTTACCCGGTTTGCAGGACATCACCGCGCACGTAAATTTCACCGATATTGCCGAAGCGGGGATAGATGCTGGGTTGACATTACTGGGCTATACCCATCAAGCCTTTTTCCTCATCAATAGTGGCATCACTGAGTTGCTTGCCGAGGTGTCACCTGAAGACATCAAAGCCTACCAACCGCTCAGCGCACAATTGCAAAAGCTTACCAGCCCTGCGGAAATGGGCGAGCTATTCAAAGTAATTGCGCTGGGCAAACAAATGGCGAAGCCCTTGAGCGGCTTCGCTCGGGGTGATCTAACGCGAACGTTGTAGCTTATTGTGCGGCGGGAGCAGCAACTGCACTGGATGAAACGGGTTCGGTAGTCGCTGTATTCTTGGGTGTCTTGGCGCGCAAGAAATCGGCAATTTCCTTCATTACCAACTGATGGTCATGGTTGGTGTCAATCTCTTGGAAATTTGTACTCAGCGGTGGTAACACCTTGGCTTCCTGCTCGGACAACATGCCATTTTTATCTTTATCAGCACGCTCTAAACTTTGACTAAAGTCCCGCCGCGCTTTGCCTAATTTAGTGCCAAAGGTTTTGATTTCTTGTTTGGTTAAACCGTTATCTTGATTCGTGTCGATATGTTCGAAATTCTCCGCCATCGCGGGCGCGTTAAACTCAGCTTCGGTTTTAGAAATTTTACCGTCTTTATTCGTATCTACAGCTTGGAAAAGCTGATTGAATTTGGCTTCAATTGCCTTGGCTTGTGCCACTTCTGCCTTGCTGGCAGCCTGTGCCACACAGGGCAAAACGGCCACGACAATACCTAACATCCACTTATTCATTTTTTTCCTTTCGTTGTTGAGCGACTTGCGCTGCAATTGCTTGGGTTCGCGCACGTTCTACTGCGGCGGGAATTGTAACGCGGTCTGCACAGTGTTGTGCAATTGCGCCAACATCTACCGCACGGGCAAGGGTAAGTAAATGTAACAAATAGTCCGCTTGAGGGTATTCATCCTGTTCATGCCCCGTCCGTCCACGTGCATCCGCAACACATACTTGCAGCAACTCACTAAATCGCGCAGGTCTACGCCACGCGTCGGTTGATTGAAACAATTTGATGATGGTGTCAGCACGCAATTCTTGGGCACGATGAATGTCACTGTGGTAACGCGTCGCCAATAAGGCCAAATCACGGCATTCTCCCGTGGCACGCAGGCGTTGTGTCAACTGTTGTACCAATGTCACTCCACGTACTTCATGTCCAAGATGGCGGGGCAAAATCTCGTGGGGCGTAGTGGCTTTACCGAGATCGTGCGTCAGGGCGGCAAAACGCACTTCCAAACGGGTATGGGCTTGCGCTGCCGCATCCAATACCATCAGGGTATGAATGCCACAATCAATTTCAGGATGATATTTAGGCGGTTGAGGCACACCAAACAGCGCATCCACCTCGGGCAATATTTTGGCCAATGCACCACAGCTACGCAGCGTTGTGAAAAAATGTGATGGCTGCGCGCCCATCAATCCCCGTGCTAACTCTTGCCAGACGCGTTCGGCAACCAGCGCATCCACCTCGCCATTGCTCACCATGTCACGCATCAACGCCAAAGTTTCAGGCGCGATGCTAAAGCCAAAGCGGGCGGCGAAACGTGCACCACGCAAAATGCGCACAGGGTCTTCGCTAAAAGCGGCACTCACATGACGCAATACCCCCGCACGTAAATCGTCCATGCCATGATGCGGATCAATCAGCGTGCCATCTGAGGCTTGTGCAATGGCGTTGATGGTGAAGTCGCGCCGCAACAAATCTTGCTCTAAGGTCACCTCAGGTGAGGCAAATACCGCAAAGCCTTTATAGCCTTGCGCCGTTTTCCGCTCGGTACGTGCCAACGCATATTCCTCATGCGTGCGAGGATGGAGAAATACGGGGAAGTCTTTTCCGACGGCTTGGAATCCTTGCGCTTCCATCTGTTCAGGCGTGCTGCCAACCACCACCCAGTCACGATCTTGGATGGGTAAGCCCAATAATTGATCGCGTACCGCACCGCCGACACAATATATTTTCGCTGACGCTTTCATGGGAAATTATTTTTCGTCGGGAATGGGCTGTTGGTTATCGGGCGACTTGCCCGTAATCACACCAAGTCGGTGCTTGAGCGTTAACGCAGGCATGCCAAATTGTTTGGCGTAGTACATGGTATTGCTTAACACCTTTTTCACGTATTCGCGGGTTTCATCAAAGGGAATGGTCTCGGCATAAATCGCCCCTTCTAAAGGGGTTTCGGCACGCCACTTGCGCGCTCGTCCAGGCCCTGCATTGTATGCAGCGGAGGCTAACACGGGGTTGCCATCAAACCACGACAACACCGTTTTCATGTAATAAGTTCCTAGACGCAGATTGGTGTCCAGTTGATGGATTAACTCATCCCGATAGCTCTTTAGCCCCATTTTTTTGGCTATCCAACGTGCCGTGCTTGGCATCACTTGCATCAAACCTGCCGCACCCACATTCGATTTTGCTGCCGTGACAAAGCGGCTTTCCTGACGCATTAAGCCAAATACCCACGCTTCATCCAGCCCATTTTCTTGAATATGTTGCTGCAATGCCGCGCGATAGGGGGCGAGGTAACGCAACTTAAAATCATGCACATTGACGGTTTTATCTGCCGCACCAATGGCGCGGTCATACATCTCATTGCGACGTGCAAATTCGGCGGCTGTCAGCAATTCTTGATCGTTGAAATTGCGTACCACCCAACTCCATTCCTTGAGTGCCTCAGTACGTAAGTCCATGCGATACAGGGCTAAAGTACGTTGTACTCCAGGCAAGGCCTCCAGCGCAGCGAGGTCTTGCTTACTCGGCTGATAGGTGAGGGGAGTCGAGCCTATCACGCTCACCCCTTGTAATTCTTCGCCCGCCAACTGCCCGTAAAAATTATATTCAGCACTCAACGGGACAAAAATTTTAGCTGCCTCAGCAGGATTTTTTAGCGCGACCAAGGCGCGCCCTTGCCAATAACGCCATGCGGGATCACGTTGTTGAGTCTCATTCATCGCTTTGATGCTCGCCAACACCTCGCCCCAATTCGATAAACGTAAAGCCGCGCGTGTACGCCAAGCCAATTGCAACTCATTCAGGGTGGAGAGATTAGCGGACTGAAACCAGAACAAGGCACGTGGATCAAGTTTTCGTGCAGCCTCGTAGCCCAGCCAGCCATAGAAATACTGCTGTTCAGCTTGGGTGAAATGCTGACTTAATTGATCCCAGCGCGCTTTGGCTAACTCGGGAGACTGCTTGGATAAACGCTGTAAGGCAAACAATGCCACGACGCGCTGTCCTTCACCTACTTTTTCCAGATTAGCGCGCTCCAGATAACGATCCGAATCCCCCGCTGCAGCCTCTAACAAACCCGCCGAGATACCTTTTTTCTGCGATAAAGATTCCGCTAACTGCTTTGCTAGAGATACATTGCTCGCCTCCAATGCCAAGCGTAAGCGTTGCCACGCATCCGTTTCTGTAATGATGTTTGCCGCACGTGCCGCATCAAACAACGCCCCACAACTATCGGGTTGCCCCTTGCCGCTGAACCACAGGCTACGCACCTCGCGCAATGCGGCCTCCGCTTGACTACGCTGCCTGGATTGCAAAGCGTAACACGTCAACTCGGTATCTTCATTGATGAGGCGTGGATACTCGGCATCGAACAATTCCCATTGCTGCTGTTTGCCCAACTGTTTGAGCCATTCACCGCGCAAGCGATCTATCATCGGCGTGTCTTCGGCGCGCGCCAAATAGGCTTTGATTAATGCGGCATCAACGTTTTGCATATCCAAGCGCAAACGATAATAAGTGACGTAAACCTCTAGCGGGGTCGATTTGAGACGCATGGCAAAATTTTCCAATTTCGCCGCATTGCCGACACGAAAAGCATCCCGCGCAGCGAGAAAATCGCTGTCCAAATCCGCCCAAGCAGTGGATGCGATCAGACATCCTAGAAGTAAACCAACAAGCCGCATCACTTATCCAGATAATCCACCAAAATGCCGCTAGTGTGACGTAAGCATTGGCTCAGCAACTGCGCAATTTTCTGTAACAGCTTCATCGCCAATACGGGTTTGTCTTGGCAAATCAGCGCAAACTTTTCCTTGCTCAACACAGCCAACAACGCAGGCTCAACAATCACCGCTGTCGCCGAACGCGCTTCATTATCGACCATCACCATCTCGCCCAAGCTACGCCCTGCATACACCGTCGCCACCGACTTATCGATACGCTGCACATCTTGCTTGCGAATGTCTAATTTTCCCTGCAACACGACACACATAAAATCTCCCCGATCACCTTCTTGGAACAGCACTACGCCAGCTCGCGCGCGATACAACTGTAGGTAAGTTGACAGAGTCTCAATTTGTGCCCACTCAAAATCTCTAAACATTTGCGCAGCATCTAACAGCGTGCGCATCTCATCCAGTGAAATCTCACTTGCGCCTAGCGGTTGCAAATCAGCGAGCGATGTATTTTGCGTTGTCGTCATTTATTCCATCCAAACCCAGCCAACTTGGCCGTTAACGCAGGATTTTTAGACCCAAAACCTTGAGTTCAACATCATAGCCGATACGTTCCTGTCGCATAATTGCGCACCTAAGAAAAAACCCGCGTGGCCTGCGCCGCGCGGGTTTCTGTATACACATTTGGTGGGCGATACTGGGTTCGAACCAGTGACCCCTGCCGTGTGAAGGCAGTGCTCTACCACTGAGCTAACCGCCCTTTGAGAGGGCGCGAATTAGACCATAAGGCCTTGCATCACGTCAATTTTTCGTTGCGGTTTTTTCACGCGGCAACACCACTTTGCCAGGATTCATTAACCCCAGAGGGTCGAGCGCGGCTTTAATGGTGCGCATTAGCTCTAGTTCAACGGGATCTTTATAAGCGCAAATACTGTTAATTTTGAGTTGCCCCAAACCATGCTCGGCACTGATGCTGCCGCCCATTTCGTGTACCACATTGTAAACAATCTGATTGACTGTTGCCTCTTGCTCCTGGACAAAGACTCGGTTCAATGCCGCCACCTGTAACGAGGTGTTGTAGTGAATGTTGCCATCGCCCAAATGCCCAAAAGCCAAGATGCGGATATTGGGAAAAGCTGCTTTTAACTCTGCATCTGCACGAATAATAAACTCCGCCACGCGGCTGACGGGTACGGCGATGTCATGTTTGATGCTCACGCCTTCACGTTTTTGCGCCTCACTGATGTTTTTGCGTAAAAACCACCATTTTTCAGCTTTGGCCGCATCCCCAACGACTGCATATTCAAAATTTATGGTGGTGAAATTAGACAACATCTCGCTCAACCTTTGAACCAGATCGTTGTGCACCATGTCGCTCAATTGAATCAGCAGATACCAATGATATTGTTTGGGGAAGGGATCTTCCGTGTTAGGAATATGTTTAAACACCAAATCTAAACATTGCCGTGACATCAGCTCAAAGGCACTAATGGTGTCACCGCAACTCTCGTGTACACGCGCCAAGATACGCAGTGCCATAATGGGGTTGCTGATAGCCACCAGCGCGGTTGCGGTATAACTGGGGCGGGGAAAGAGTTTGAGCACCGCAGCAGTAATGATGCCTAAAGTGCCTTCTGCGCCGATGAATAATTGCTTTAAGTCATACCCAGTATTATCTTTGCGTAAGGCACGCAAGCCGTTCCAAATACGCCCATCGGGCAGCACCACCTCCAAACCCAACACTAGGTTGCGCGCACTGCCGTAACGTAACACCCCCATCCCCCCTGCATTGGTGGATAGATTGCCACCAATTTCGCAATACTCTGCAATCGCGGTGAGTTCCAACGGAAATAAGCGATTAAATTTTTCGGCGGCGCGATAAATATCTGCCAGCGTGCAACCCGCTTCCACCGTCATGCTGTCATTGTCTACATCAACTGCGCGTATCTGCTTCATCCGCGACAAATTGAGTACGATTTGCTGACCTTCTGACAACGGCACACTGCCGCCACATAAACTGGTGTTACCCCCTTGCGGAACAATCGCCACCTGATGTTCAACACACAGCTTTACGATGGCACTCACCTGCTGCGTATTGCTGGGGAATACTACGGCCAGTGCCGCCCCAAAATATTGCCCGCGCCAATCGGTGCAGTAGGGCGCAGACAGGTCACCTGCCACAACCTCATTTTTACCCACGATAGCGATCATGGCATTCAAGAATGAAACCAATTCAGTAAGATTCATATTCGCTCGCAACACATATGGGATAAAACAAAAATTCAATTTGAAATTACAGTTTCTCAGGGAGTTTTTGCTGCGGCGACTATGGTACTTTGAGTACCCGTAGAACGCCAAGCTAACCTTTGACAGGGGCGATTCCAAGATGAAGCTATCTTGCTTGCGGATTGTACAGAGAATGGTGGGTGATACGAGAAAAATTCAGACGAACGAATTTATGCGCTATTGCATGGCAGGCTGCATAAGCAACATCTCGCTACGTTCGCGCACTTGAAGTTAGAGGGAGCCCTCGTCGTGCGATAACGCTGTTTGGTGAAAATCTCGTGCAAAAAGGTGGGCGCATCGTTTTAGCTCATTCCCCCTCACATCTTCGGGAAATGGTCGCTCCTCTATTTCCTGCACCGTCATTTGTGCATGGAGCGCGTAGGCCGCTGCCTGAATCAGTTCACCTGCTGCTGTTGCCACCGCTTGAGCACCCAGCAGACGCAGACTGCCGACTTCCGCAACAATCTTGACAAAATATGAGGCATTGCTGTCGCTCTGCGTGAGCGGCAGCACACGGCTGACGGTCTCAACACCTTGATGACGCGCTTGTACTTCGGATAAGCCCACACTGGCCGCCTGCGGTTCGGTGAAAAAGACGATGGGCATCGCACCCAGATTGAGCGGAGTCGCACGGCCCATCATATTGATAGCAGCTAATCGACCTGCTTCTGTAGCAATCATGGCATGTTGCGGCAAGGTGGCGCACGAGCCCGCAGCATAGATGCCATCCACATTGGTGCGCAGTTGCTCGTCAACGTGAACGCGACCTTGCGCATCCAGCTCAATGCCGATCATGTCTGCACATAGGCTGTGCGTGTTAGGGCTGCGCTCGCCAGCGATCAGCAATCTTTCGGCGTGAATTTCGCCCTGATTGGTGATCAGCGTGAATAGGTTCTCTGCAAAACTTGCTTCACTTGCGCTGACTCCATCCAGCACAGTGATCCCCTCGCTGTGCAAAACTTGCATTAGCGTTTTTCCTATCAAAGGTGTGTCAGGGAATAGTTGGGATGGATCGTGGAGCAAGGTTACTTGACTCCCTAATCGGGCAAATGTTTGAGCCAGTTCCAAGGCGATGGGCGATCCGCCGATGACGGCAAGTCTGGGGGGAATAATCGGGCTGGACAAGGCTTCCGTCGAAGTCCAGTAAGGGGTCTCGCCCAGTCCAGAAATTTGCGGAATATCGGGTATATCCCCCGTGGCGATGAGGCAACGGTCGAAAGCAATCTTGCGAAACGAAACTTTGCGGCTGTCATCATTCAAGCGCACGATGAGTTTTTGTTTCTCCAGAAAGCGCGCCTCGCCCAGCATCAGTGTGCAATCTGGATGATTCACCAGTACCTCGCACTCAGTCTGACGTAGTGACGCTAGCCGTTCTCGTTGCTGCACCAGCCATTGAACGTCGTGAGTGATGGGGGACAGCGCATCGCTCGAATCCGCAAGGGGAGGGCTCGCCACATCGGGTAAAGGTTTGACAGGAACACTACCAATGCTGATGAGACTGCCGCCCAAGTCACGATGTTCAATCAACGTCACGCGCGCACCGCCTTGCAAGGCTTGTAGAGCGCATGCACGTCCTGCAGCACCGCTGCCAACGATGGCGATATGCAACCGATTATCGGCTGCGTTTTCCGCTACTTGGCTCAATGAGGCACTCCTGTGGCATGGCGTGGCAGAGCAATGAGTGAATACAAACTTGCCTCAGTTGCCACACGAGGCCGCACCGCTCGCCAACCACGCCAGCGCAACCATAGAGGATGCGCCACGGCACTAAACTCCCTCCCTACGTACACCATCATTTGGCCGTCGCTGGATGTGCACCCTTCACGCCTAATTCGTGGTCGGTATTTTTCATTCCTCTAGGCAATTCAGGTGGAGCTTCTGGCCGAATCGGATCGAATCTATGTGTTTGCACCGTATGTGGATTGTGACATTCTGTGCATACCCACCAGCGTTTCTTAGCTCCCGTTTGCCACGAGCCAATGCGTTTACCGTGGATACCCATGCGCCAGTTCGCGTAAATCTGGCCGTGACACGAGCCACATAATTTCTGCGGCTGATTGAAACTGATTTTGTCGCCTTTGCGGTCATGCAAGGTGTTGCGATCCGTTGCATTATGGCAGTCCAGACACCAGAGCGTGCCTCGGCCATGCTGCAACTGGAGCGCATCCTCCACAATATCTTGGTGCATATTGAGTGCCCTTGGCTTGTTGTCTTTAGGAACAGGGACAGTCTTGCCATCATGGCAAAGGGCGCAGTGCTTATCGGGATCCATGTTGAAATATTGCAAGTGTGGCTCACGAGGTTTGACCACCGCATTGGTAAAGTCAGCACGTGTGCTGTCGTTCGCGTCCAATGTTGGCATATCACCCATAGGAATCGTGCCGTCAAAGGGATCACCCCACCACCAGACTTTTTTCGTTCTAGGTGAACATTTCACATTGGGATAGTTATATGCAGGAACAGCACTCTCAACCCGAGTGACTGCCGTGTAGCCTTCCCTGCTTTCATAACATTCTGTTTCTACAGGCTGCG
>JAVHPV010000122.1:0-2888 GCA_036170775.1 Gallionella sp.
CTGGCAAACAAACATTATTCGGCACACAATCGCCATTCTATCTTGATAGTCCCTAGGATGAATACCTTGAACACTGCCAGCACTGATTTCTCCCGATACCTACAACACACTTTGCAATGCAGCCGTTATGCCAAGCGCACGTTGGAAGCAGACCCAACGTTGCTTGAATGGTTGCAACAAAATTATGTCAGTCGCTGTGAGCGCGCTGAAATCGAAGCACTTTTATTGCATAGTGGTGCGGACTTGCACGATGAACTCGTGCTCGCTCGTGCGGTGCGTTATTTACGCAAACAAGTCATGCTCAAATTGATTTTGCGCGATCTAAATGGTTTAGCCGATTTGCGCGAGGTCATGCAGGCCATGACCGCACTCGCGGAAATCTGCGTACAACAAGCTCACAAATGCCTGATGCAATCCCTCACCAGCCAATTTGGCAGTCCCATCGGTGATACCTCCCAACAACCTCAAGAAATGCTCATCATTGGTATGGGAAAATTGGGTGGAGGAGAGTTGAATGTTTCCTCGGATATTGATCTGATTTTTATCTATCCCGAGGATGGTGAAACCAATGGGGCGCGCACCTTGAGCAACCACGAGTTTTTCACTCGCTTGGGACGTAAGCTTATCAATATCATCAACGAACTCACGGCAGACGGTTATGTTTTTCGCGTCGATATGCGGCTGCGCCCCTATGGGGACAGTGGCCCGCTGGTGATGAGTTTTGCTGCGTTGGAAGAATACTTGGTCAGCCAAGGGCGTGAATGGGAACGTTATGCGTGGATCAAAGCACGCGTTATTGCGCCTGCCAACGACAGCCACATCACTGAGTTAAGCGCACTGACCCGACCTTTCGTGTTCCGCAAGTATTTGGATTTCAGCGCGATTGATTCGATGCGCAAACTGCACGCGCAAATCCGTCAAGAAGTACAACGCCGTGATCGTCTCAACAATATCAAGTTAGGTCCTGGAGGCATCCGCGAGATTGAATTTACCGCACAAGTATTTCAATTGATCCGCGCTGGACGCGAAGCCAAACTGCGCGTCTTGCCGACTCAACAAGTATTGCAAACACTTGCCCACTTACAATTGCTCGACGCAGAAATCGTCACTCGCTTGGATAATGCTTACGTGTTTTTGCGCAATCTAGAGCATCGCTTGCAATACCTTGATGACCAGCAGACGCAAGAACTTCCACAACAAACAGATGCGCAGCACAGTATCGCCTTGGCGATGGGTTATACAGATTTTGCCGAGTTGCTGATTCTGCTCAACCAACACCGCGAATTTGTCAGTCAGCAATTTGAAGCCATCTTCAGCCGCCGTGAAGAGACCGATGAGTTGCAGTTATGGCGAGAAGGCATCAGTGACGAAGCGTTACAAATCGGTCTGGCAACGTTGGGCTATCGCGCCGCCATCGACACGGCACAACGCTTATTGCAGTTACGCGCAGGCTCGCGCTATCGCCAATTACCTGATAGCAGTCGCCAGTTGGTAGATAAATTAGTACCCCGCTTTATCAGCTTGAGTGCATGTCAAGCCGACCCCGACAGCACCTTGTCGAGGTTGCTGAACTTGCTTGAGGCAATCAGTCGCCGCGCCTCTTATTTGGCGTTTCTTGCGGAATATCCAGAGGCTCTCATGCGTTTAGTCAAATTGATTTCAGCCAGCCGCTGGGCCAGTGACTATTTGACTCAGCATCCTGCTCTGTTCGATGAGTTATTAGATGCACGAGAGCTTTATCAACCGCCCGCATGGGCGACGATTGAAGCCGATCTGTCCGCACGCATCGCCGAGCACCACGAAGATGCGGAAGGCCAGATAGAGGTATTACATCAGGTGCAACAAGAACAGATTTTTCACTTGCTAGCGATGGACTTGCAAGACTTACTCCCCTTGGAAAAACTAAGCGACCATTTGAGTGACCTCGCTGACCTAATCCTCAAATATATCCTGCAAATATGCTGGGCAAGCGCACGTAAACGGCATCGCTCTGATGCGCCGCGCTTTGCCATCATTGCGTATGGCAAATTAGGGGGTAAGGAATTAGGTTATGCCTCTGACCTAGACCTGATTTTTCTTTATCAAGATGAGCATCCCGATGCCCAAGAAGTCTATGCCCGCCTCGCACAGCGCATCAACACCTTGCTCGGCAGCCATACTGCATCGGGACGCTTGTATGAAACCGATTTACGGCTGCGCCCGAATGGTGCAAGTGGTTTGCTGGTGAGTTCAGTTGAGGCATTCTCCGACTATCAGCAACACCACGCATGGGTATGGGAGCATCAAGCCTTAACACGAGCGCGCTTCAGTGCGGGCGATGCGGCAATCGGCGTTGCGTTTGAAAAAATTCGCCAGCAGATACTCTGTCAGCCACGTAATCTAGCCAAACTGAAAGAAGAAATTGTTGCCATGCGGCAAAAAATGCACGAAGGCCACCCCAATCACAGTGGTTTATTCGACATCAAACACGATAGTGGGGGCATGGTGGACATTGAGTTCATAGTGCAATTTATGGTACTCGCCCATGCGCATGCACACCCTGAACTCTGTACCAATGCAGGCAATATCGCGCTGCTCAACCAAGCCGCAACATTGCACTTAATTACATCTGATTTAGCGGAAAAAAACGCCGATTTATATCGCCAGTTACGCAGAATTCAACATCGTATGCGACTCAATAACGAGGGGGCTTGTCGCATTGCAGCAAGTGAAATAGATACGCACGCTTGCCTACAATTGTGGCATGAGTTACTTGGGGATAGCTGCGCTAATCAGAAAAATTAGCCTAAAATTTCCGTGAAAAAATTCGGGCACGTAATTCTAAAAAAGGTCAACAACCTTTTCTAGAATTAAGCAACACTGGACACACTCTGGGCAGTGTGCAGATT
>JAVHPV010000123.1:0-2873 GCA_036170775.1 Gallionella sp.
TAGCCGCACACCGCATCAATACCATTCGCAGGCAACCCTGCTCCGTCACGTAGCGCAGCTATCACCTGTTCCAATCGCTCGACGTTGCGTTGTGCCAACAGCGACACATCTTCTTTCGGCATCACCAGTTTTACTTTATCTTTTTCGATGCTCACAAAGGCCGCATCCGCTGCTTCGTGTGCATAGGCGTAGCAGGCGAGCTGCACGTCTTCACCGGGTTCTTTGAGTTTGTTGCGCAGCACGCTGTCGCTCTGCGTCTTGTAGTCGAGCACGCGTTTCTCATCGCCGCGCACATCCAAGCGGTCAATCCTTCCGCGCAGGTTCACCCCTTCCAGCGGCCAATCGAAATCACTTTCCGATTCCGTGTAACGCCAGCCTTCTTTCTCGCTTTCCACTTGCCATGCCAAATAGGCTGGCAAGGCAGCGAGCCAACGCAGCAGCCACGCACGGGCAGAAAAATCTTGTGCCAACAGGTCAGCAAAAACGGTTTCACTGATCTGCCGCAGTTCCAACTCAAGAGTTTCTAACGGATGCGCTGACACTTGCGGATAACGTTCATGGAAGCGATGCAGAATGTCATGCACGCGCTCGCCGAAATCGCGTTTCTCAATGCCTTCTTGCACCTCGTCCAATTCATTCAGCCGCAGAATGTAGCGTGCATAAAATTGGTAGGGGCAGGCGACCAAAGAATTGTAGGCACTGATCGAGATACGTTGCGGCACGGCATCGCTCATCACGCTAGGCAAAGGTTGGAGTGATGCGGGCAATACCACTTGGTGCTGCGCTTCCGCATCAAGATATTTTTCCAGCGCGGTGTCGCTTAAATCATTCCCATACATTGCTTGATGTGCATCGCGCAGCATCTGCAAGAAGGGACTCAGCATGCGCACTTCGCCCTGCTGACTCTTCTGCCACGTGACCAATACGCAATTGTTCAAAGTGAGTAGCGCGCGTAAATCATCGTGTTGGCGTGCGGCATGAAAGCTGCGCGTAGGCAGATTCAAACTGCTGCGCACGGCATCGTTGAACCAACGACCGCCATCGCTTGCGCTGGGTAGATGGTCGGCATCGCAGCCAAGCAACAACACCGCATCAAAGCTGCGCCAACGAGTGGCGGCTAAGTGGGTGAAGCGCACGGGGCTGTCGATACTGTCATCACGATAGGTCAGGGTGTCGAGTTGTTGCGCTAACCAACGCCGCCATTCAAAGAAAGCGTATCGCCCATTGTCATGCTGTAATTCTTGCTGCCAACTCGCCAACGCACGCAACAGTTGTTGCCCTGCGTCGTCTTGTTGCAGACCGATGTCGACACCTAACACGACGAGGCTGGCGTGGAGTGCCGCAAGCCAAGCGGTGAGCGTTTTTTTCTTGCCTTGCGCTAACTCGTTCGCAGCCTGACTCAGCCGTGCGAGAGGTTGATGCAAGCTCACTTCTGGTTGCGCCAAAGCAATGAATTTTTTCAAGTCTGAGACTACGCCATGTTCGCGCAACAGTTGCTCAAGTTGGTACACCGCCGCTTTGCGTTCGCTTGGCGCGGTGTCGGCGAAGAGGTAAGGGGACTTGAGTAGATCGAGCAGGTCGTGATGGTAAAAATCGCTCTGCACAGCTGTGAGCCAACGCTCCAGCACCGTGCTGACCGACAAGGTGGCAAACGTCCACCCCGTCTCATCCGTGACGAATACCTCTGCACGTTCCAACAGTGCGCGCATACGTCGCGCCACCACTCGGTCTTGCGCCACAATGGCGATGTCGCGTTTGCCTTCGTTCAACCATAGGCGCACTTGCATGGCGGCGGCACTGGCTTCTTGTTCGAGGGAGGTGGCAGCAAAGAAATGCGGGGGTGAGGCTTGCTGCGGCAAGTTAAGCCGCATCGTGCGCATATCGAAAATTTGTACGCTGGCGTGTGCAGCATATTCATCCAGAAAGCGTTGTTCTAGGGGAGTCCAATCAGAAGTGCGTAGCACGAACAGCGGTTGCGTGGCTTGTGCTGCCAACTGTGCGAGCCGTTGTTGATAAGCACGTGCTGAATCCAACTCTGCGCCGCTTTGCATGACATACCATAACTCGAATACCAGCCGTGCTTCCAATTGCAAGCTGCTGTTTTGCCGTGTTTGATAAGCCTGTTGCACTGCCAGCGCAAAGCTTTGCGCATCTTGCGGCATGATAGTCAAGGCATGCGTCAGCTCATCAAACAAGCCTAGCAATTCCTGCGTCATACCCCACAAATCAGCCTGCTCAAACCACTTGAGTTGACGCAACTGTTGATACAGCAAAGCACTGCGCTGACTCTCGCTGACGAGCGTGGCAGTCACAGGAATGTCTTGCGCCCAGCCATTCAAGGTCACCATGTGTGGCAACAACAAAGCCGAGCATTGTGCCTCGTGCATCAAAGCCTGCGCGAGGGGTTGGGCGGCGTGATAGTTGGGAAGTAACACCGTGCTGCCGCGCAGATCAGGCACTTGTTGCGCATGACAGGCAAGAATGTGTTGCGCGACAGAGTGGAAAAACACGGCAGCGAGAGAGGTGAAAGTCTAGCGTTCCAGCAAATGCAATTTGTCTTTAACCCCGCGCCATTGTTCGGCATCTGCAGGAGCCTCTTTTTTGCCGACGATAGGTTGCCAAAGTTTGGCTAACTCGGCATTCAGTGCAAGGAAGTGTTGTTGTGATTCAGGAAGATCATCCTCGGCAAAAATCGCTTCTGCGGGACATTCTGCGACACACAAAGTGCAGTCTATGCACTCATCAGGATCAATCACCAAAAAGTTAGGCCCTTCACGGAAGCAATCTACTGGGCACACATCCACACAATCGGTAAATTTACATTTGATACAGTTTTCAGAAACAACAAAGGTCATCACTACACTCCAGTCAGC
>JAVHPV010000124.1:0-7684 GCA_036170775.1 Gallionella sp.
GTATCTTGCCGCCACCTTGCAAGAGTGCGGCGCGGTGTTCGGGGGCGTGCTGCGCATCGCGCAATGCGATCGGCAGCGACAATCTGGCCATTTCGTGGCGCACCTTGATGCAGAACGGGCAGGTGTTGAATTGGTAGAGTGCCAGTTGCTGGCACTCCAGGTCTACCTGTTGCTGCGCTGGGATCGAACGTTTGATGCCCTTTGGCGTGGCCAGTTTTGCCCACAGCAGCATGAACGGCATCAAGATCAGGCGCAGTGTCTTGAAGAATATTTTTATCATCGTCGGTGTCTTTAATTAAGTCAGGTTCAGGAAGTAAGGCTCAGGAAAATTCTACAGGGAGCTGTCGTGCCTCTACTGGACTGCCCCACAACGCCGAGATGATGCGGCTGGCCGCTTCCGCATCGCCGCTGGTAAAGAATTGCGCGGTGACTGTTCGCCCTTCGACAAGCTTAGGAAAATCAGGATGATTGCGGTCGAGTGGTGCGCTCAGCAGCCGCCGTTGCAACTGGCGTGCGACTGCCGCACCGGTATCCACCAGCGTGATGTTCTCGCCCGCCACTTCTTGTATCAGTGAAGCCAAGAAGGGGTAGTGCGTGCAGCCTAAAATCAGGGTGTCTGCGCCGCGCGCGACTAAGGGGGTGATGTAGCGTTCTAGCAATTCATGTGTGGTTGCGCCGTGCAAATTGCCTTGTTCTACTTGTTCGACCAATCCTGGACAACCCTGCATGACGATTTCTACTTCTTCGCCGTAGCGTTCCAACAGGGCGGCGAAACGCGCGCTTTCTAACGTGCCGATGGTGGCGAGCACACCCACTACACCGCTCTGGGTGACAGCAACCGCAGGTTTGACGGCGGGCTCCATGCCGATGATGGGCAAGCTGTAGTGCGCGCGCAGACTCGCGGCTGCCGCTGCGGTGGCGGTGTTGCAAGCGATGACGATGGCTTGTGCGCCTTGTTCGATGAGAAAGCGCGCGAGTGCATGGGAGCGTTGTTCGATATAACTGGCGGGTTTATCGCCATAGGGGACGTGTGCCGAATCGGCCACATAAATCAGTTGGGCATCAGGCAGGGTGTGGCGGATATGTTGTAACACGGACAAGCCGCCGACCCCTGAATCGAATACGCCGATTGTTGTAGCCCTTGCCATCATCTAAACGCCCGTCATTCCCTAATCCGCCCAGAAGGTGTGGGTGCTTAAACCACCATGCCTTGATCGCGCAGGTATTCTTCGTATGTGCCGTGGTAATCGTTCACGCCTTGTGCGCTGATTTCAATGATGCGCGTTGCTAACGACGAAACGAATTCGCGGTCATGGCTGACGAACAGCAGTGTGCCTTTGTATTCCAGTAGCGCGGTGTTGAGCGACTCGATGGATTCCATGTCCATGTGGTTGGTCGGCTCGTCCATCAGCAGAACGTTGTTTTTTTGCAGCATGAGTTTGCCGAATAACATGCGCCCCTTCTCTCCGCCCGATAGCACTTTCACTTGTTTGAGTGCTTGATCGCCAGAGAACAGCAAGCGTCCCAAGGTAGCACGCACGGTTTGGTCATCGTCATGCGGACCGCGCCAGTAGGTCATCCACTCGGTCATGCTCACGTCTTTTTCGAAGTCGTGACTATGATCTTGCGCGTAGTAGCCGATCTTGGCTTTTTCGGTCCATTTAATCGTGCCTGTATCGGCAGGCAAATCACCTGCGAGACAGCGTAACAAGGTGGTTTTACCGATGCCGTTCGGGCCGATGATGGCGATTTTTTCGCCCGCATCGACACGCAAATTGATGTTGGAGAACAGCACTTTGTCATAGCCCTTGGACAGGTGTTCTAGCTCGACGGCAGTGCGGTGCAGCTTCTCGCGTTCGTCGTATTCAAAGCGGATAAACGGGTACTGACGGCTGGATGGTTTGATGTCTTCGATTTTGATTTTGTCAATCTGGCGAGCGCGTGAAGTGGCTTGTTTCGCCTTGGAAGCATTGGCCGAGAAACGTGCCACGAACGCTTTTAGTTCGGCGACCTTTTCCTTAGCTCGGGCGTTATCCGCCGATTGCTGTTCGCGCGCCTGCGCCGAGGCCAGCATGTAATCGTCGTAGGTACCAGGGTAGAGGGTGATTTTGCCGTAGTCCAAATCGGCCATGTGGGTGCAGACGCTGTTCAAGAAATGGCGATCATGCGAGATGATGACCATGGTACAAGTCCGCGCATTGAGAATGTCTTCGAGCCAGCGGATGGTGTTGATGTCCAAGTTGTTGGTGGGTTCATCCAGCAGCAGGATGTCGGGATTGGAGAATAACGCTTGCGCCAGTAACACGCGCAATTTGAAACCCGGAGCCACTTCCCGCATTGGACCGTTGTGCAATTTGATGTCGATGCCCAAACCCAACAGCAGTTCGCCTGCACGAGGTTCGGCGGTGTAGCCATCGTATTCGGCAAAGGTGGCTTCCAAGTCGGCGGCACGCATATAGTCTTCTTCGCTCGCATCGGGATTAGCGTAGATGGCATCGCGTTCCGACATTGCCGCCCACATCTCGGCGTGTCCCATCATGACCACATCCAGCACACGCTGCTCTTCATAAGCAAATTGGTCTTGGCGTAATTTACCCAGACGCTCGTGCTTGTCTAGCATGACTTCGCCTGAGGTTTGCGCCAAATCACGTCCGAGGATTTTCATAAAGGTGGATTTGCCGCAACCGTTCGCGCCGATAAGGCCGTAGCGGTTGCCGTCGCCAAACTTGACGGAGACGTTCTCGAACAAGGGCTTCGCCCCAAATTGCATGGTGATATTGGCAGTGGAAAGCATGAAAAACTCGACTTCATAAATTTTTTGGAGCACGATTTTAACACCGCAAGGTCATTTCACCGAACTTATAGAGTCGTCCAAAAAATAGATTGAAAATCCCTTCGCCCCATAAACCTTGTGGTCGGGCACCCGCCTGAGTCCTTCGATAAACTCAGGAGAGCCTTGTCGAAGGGATATGTGGTTCGACAAGCTCACCACGAACGGAAAACCATTAAATGACCGACTCTATAAACGCGCTCGTGTAACCCGCATGGGTAACCCCTATCGGCTAGAATGCGCGGAGTTTATTTTTTCAAGTTGGAAGTTTATGGTCCCCCATCTCACCACCGCACTCACAGGTCCTTTACTGGATTTGGAGCGACAATTTTTATCCGCCATGCCGACGATTGAGCACTGGTTTCGCGCGCAGTGGCTGGAACATAGTCCGCCCTTTTATGCTTCGGTCGATTTGCGTAACAGTGGCTTCAAACTCGCCCCCGTAGATACCAATCTATTTCCTGGCGGCTTTAATAATCTCAATGCTGACTTTTTGCCGCTTTGTGTACAGGCCATGCAAGGCGCGGTGGAAAAAATTTGCCCCGAGGCGCGCGGGGTATTGTTGATTCCAGAGAGCCACACACGTAACCAGTTCTATCTGCAAAACGTGGCGCAAATTGTCACCATCCTCAAGCAAGCAGGAATGCGGGTGCGGGTGGGTAGTCTGCTTCCTGAAATCACTGCGCCAACGCGGATTGAACTGGCGAATGGGGCGGCGGTGACGCTAGAACCGCTAGTGCGACAAGGGAATCGCTTGAGCGTGATGGATTTTGATCCTTGCGTGGTGTTGCTGAATAACGATTTGTCGGGTGGCGTGCCCGCGATTTTGCAACGCTTGGAACAAGCCGTGTTTCCCCCGTTACAAGCAGGTTGGTATCTGCGCCGCAAGTCACAACATTTCACCGCTTATGATCAAGTGGCGCAGCAGTTTGCACAACTGCTCAACATCGACCCGTGGCTAATCAATCCGTATTTTGCGACCTGTAACCAAGTTAACTTCCAAGAACGCATCGGTGAGGAATGTTTGGCGGCACAAGTGGATGCGGTGCTAAGCAAGATGCGCGCGAAGTATGCGGAATATGGTGTAAAAGCCGATCCTTTTGTCATTGTCAAAGCGGACGCGGGCACGTATGGCATGGGCATTATGACGGTAAAAGATGCCAGCGAAGTGACGGCACTGAATCGTAAACAACGCAACAAAATGGCGGTCATTAAAGAAGGGCAAGAGGTCAGCGATGTGCTGGTGCAGGAAGGGGTCTATACCTTCGAGCAAGTCAACGAAGGAGTCGCCGAGCCCGTGGTGTACATGATAGATCGCTATGTGGTAGGGGGCTTTTATCGCGTGCATACTGGGCGCGGTGTTGATGAAAACCTGAACGCGCCTGGCATGTCGTTTGAGCCGCTGGCGTTTGAGTCCTGCTGCTCGCTGCCGAATCCAGACTGCGCGCCCGACGACACACCGAATCGTTTCTATGCTTATGGGGTGGTGGCGCGACTGGCGTTGTTGGCGGCTTCGCTGGAATTACAAGCTCACGCAATCGAATGATGTCACGTTTGCTGCGTCTTGCGCTGTTGTTCACTGCGCTACTCTGTACGAGCTGCGGCGAAGAGCCTGCCTATCAAGAACAAGGTTATGTGTTTGGCACGCTGGTAGAAGTAAGCGTGTATGGCGTACCCGCCGCGCAAGCCCGACCTGCGGTGGCGGCAGTGATGCAGGAGTTCCAGCGATTGCATCACCAACTGCATGCTTGGCAACCTAGCGAGTTAAGTGCGTTGAATACGGCGATTTCGCAAGGCAAGAGCAAGCGAGTGTCGCTTGAATTGGCGGCGATGCTGCAAGACGCTGCGCAACTCTCCGCGCAGTCACAAGGCGCGTTTAATCCCGCCATCGGGGGCTTGATCCAAGCGTGGGGATTCCATGCCGATGAGTTCAAAGCGATACAGCCTGACGCATCAGTGATTGCGGGTTTGCTGAAAGCCCATCCACAGATGAGCGATGTGCTGTTTAACCCAGCAGGCTGCAGCCCAGCCAACCCATGCAGTGACAATCTAGGAGTGGAAGTTTCCAGTCACAATAAATCCGTGCAGTTCGATTTGGGCGGGTACGCCAAAGGCTATGCGCTAGATCGTGCGGTGGTGTTGCTCAAACAGCAGGGCATCCATCATGCCTTGGTGAATATCGGCGGCAACATTATTGCGCTGGGACAGCATGGTGATCGTCCGTGGCGCGTGGGTATCCAACATCCGCGCAAGCCTGGAGCGGTGGCGATGCTGGCGTTAAATGATGGTGAAGCGATCGGCACGTCGGGCGATTATCAGCGTTATTTTGAACTGGGCGGCAAACGTTATTGCCATCTCATCAATCCGCATACAGGGCAACCTATGCAAGGGGTTGAGGCGGTAACGGTGCTCACCCACGGCACGCGTGCGGGGGTGTTGTCGGATGTGGTGTCTAAACCGCTATTTCTTGCGGGAACGGGGGGCTGGCGCGCTGCCGCGCAACAGATGGCGATTGATTCAGCCTTGCTGATAGATGCGCAGGGTGCTATTCATGTCACAGCCGCGTTGCAGAAAAGGCTAGAATTCAGCGATAAAAAAGTTTCTGTGGGGGTGCAACAGTGAGTCAGGCAGAACCATTGCGCAGCGAAGTAGATGAAATGGTGGCACACAAAGTGCGCCATGCGGTCGGTGTTCAAGCCTTGCGTAAGATAGGCAAAATTGTTGCTGGAGAGCAGCAAGTTACACCCAGCGCAGAGGATTTTTTTGCCAACCATGCACCGACTAAAAATGCTGCAAGCACGGAAATTATTGAACATAAAGTGCGTGATGCTGTAGCGGTCAATGCCTTGCATAAAATTGCCAGCATCGTTGCCGAAGAGCAACAAGCGGAGGCGGAGAAGGCGCAAGTGCTACGCTGGTTGATGCGTTATGGTTGGCTGGCGGTCATCGCGATGGCAGCATTGTTGGCTAAATTGACGGGGGTGCTTTGATGGTCGGCATATTGTTGGTGGCACATAACCATCTCGGTGAAAGTTTGGCGGATTGTGTGGTGCATGTGCTGGGGGCGATGCCAGCCAACTTAAAAGTGCTATCGGTCTTTGCCAATGACGACCCCGCGCAAAAGCTGGCGCAAGGAGAGACGCTCATCAAGCAGCTCGATACAGGCAGTGGGGTGCTGATTTTGGCGGATGTGCTGGGTGCTACGCCCAGCAACATCAGCCGTCAACTTTGCCATGCCGAGCGCGTCATGGGTGTGGCGGGGGTTAATTTACCGATGCTATTGCGGGTGATTTGTCAGAGCAGCAAGAATCTACCCGAGCTTGCTCAAGCCGCTCTTGAAGGCGGGCGTGAATGTATTGTTGAAATGAATCGGGAAGAATAATCATGTTGCAACAAGAAGTAATGATCATCAATAAATTGGGCTTACATGCCCGCGCCTCAGCCAAGCTGACGCAGCTCGCCTCACGTTTCAAATGTGAGGTGATGATGTCGCGTAATACACGTCGAGTGAATGCCAAAAGCATTATGGGCGTAATGATGCTGGCGGCAGCGAAGGGCAGCACCATCGTCATTGAAACCCATGGCGAGGATGAAGCCGAGGCGATGCAGGCTTTGCTGGCGTTGATTAACGATTATTTCGGAGAAGGCGAGTGAGCTTTGTCATTCATGGCATTGCAGTTTCCAGCGGGATTGCAATCGGCCATGCGCATCTGCTGTCTCACACCTCATTAGAGGTGCTGCATTACGTGTTGCCCAAGCCCTTGCTGGACGAAGAGGTGGCACGGTTTGCTGCTGCGCTGCAAGCTACACGCGTGGAATTTGCCAATCTGCGCAACAATCGTCCTGCCCATGCTGCGGCAGAATTTGATGCGTTTTTAGAGTTGCAGCAAATGATTTTGGAAGACCCTTTGCTGAGCAATGCGCCACGCGACATGATTCTCAGCGAACACTGCAACGCTGAATGGGCACTGAAAACCCAAACGGAAATACTGGTGGCGCAATTCGAGCAATTTGAAGATGCCTATTTGCGTGAACGCCAGACCGATGTCAAACAAGTTGCCGAGCGTTTACTCAAACAGTTAGTTGGCAAACAAGGGCATCAGCCGCCGCCCACGCGGAGCAACATTGACACCATCTTGGTCGCGCATGACCTGAGTCCCGCCGACCTGATTCAATTCAAGCCACAGCAGTTCGCGGCTTTCCTCACCGATGTAGGCAGTGCCACCTCGCATACCGCGATTGTCGCGCGCAGTCTGAATACGCCTTGCGTGGTCGGTTTGCATCATGCGCGTGAGCTGGTGCGTGAAGACGATGTGCTCATTTTGGATGGCGAGCAAGGGGTGCTGATCGTCAATCCCGACAAGGCCATTCTTGCCGAATACAAGCTGCGTCAAAGTGAGTTGGAGCTAGAGCGCAAAAAACTCAAACGGCTACGCAGTGCCAAAGCCAATACGCTGGACGGTACGGTCATTGAGTTACACGCCAATATCGAAAAGCCTGAAGATATTACGGAGGTAAAAGAGAACGGTGCGACGGGTATAGGTTTATTCCGCAGTGAATTTTTATTTTTGAACCGCGACGAATTGCCGGGCGAAGAAGAGCAGTTTTTAGCCTATCGCGCAGTTGCAGAAGGCATGGAGGGACAGCCTGTCACTATTCGTACTTTTGACTTAGGGGCGGATAAACAAATCAAGGGCGCAGAACGGGTGGCAAATAATCCCGCCCTAGGTTTGCGCGCCATTCGGCTCTGTCTGGCCGAGCCGCAATTGTTCCGCACCCAGTTGCGCGCTTTGTTGCGGGCTACGCATTACGGCAAGATCAAAATCCTGATTCCAATGTTGTCCGGTGTGGCGG
>JAVHPV010000124.1:7784-11591 GCA_036170775.1 Gallionella sp.
GGTGTGGCGGAATTGAACCAAACATTACAGTTTCTTGCCGCTACCAAGCAAAGTTTAGATGACGAAGGCATTCCTTACGACTCGGCAGTAAAGCTGGGCGGCATGATAGAAATACCCGCAGCCGCTCTTGCGCTGAATGTATTTGCTAAAAAATTGGATTTCTTGTCGATCGGCACCAATGACTTGATTCAATACACCTTGGCGATTGACCGCACCGATGAAGATGTCGCGCATTTGTATGACCCCTTGCATCCCGCCGTGTTGCAATTGCTGGCGCATGTGATTGGCACGTCCAACAAACTCGGTGTGCCAATTTCAGTGTGTGGCGAAATGGCGGGTGAACTCATTTACACGCGCTTGTTGTTGGGTATGGGCTTGCGCCAATTTTCCATGTCTTCCGCGCAAGTGCCGAGCATTAAGCAACGCGTACTCACCACCAGCTTGAGCGAGATTGCCCCGCTTACGCAGAAAATTTTGCGCGCCGACGACCCGCTCAAAATTCGTGAACTCCTAGATAAACTAAACACTCAGTTACGCTAATAAAACTTTATGAAAATCATTGATCCTTGTACCTTGGCCTTTTTTGGCGCGGCAGGTAATTTAAGTCGCAAAAAACTCATCCCAGCGTTATTCCATTTGGAAATGGCGCAGCGTTTGCCGCATCATCTCGTCATCCTCGGTTGTGACATCACGCAACGCAGCAAAGAAGAATGGCTCAGTTTTGTCTGTGAGATTTTGCGCAATTTGCATGGTGAAAAAATTGACGAGGTTGCACTGCAACGCTTTTGCGCACGGCTGAATTATTTTGCATTACCGCTAGGCGATGACACTGCTTACGCGCGTTTGGCAACGTTGCTGGACGACGATCCGACCTTCCCGCCTAATGTGGTGTACTACATGGCGGTGCGACCTGCCGACTACCCTAGCATTGTGGACAAACTGGGCAATGTGGGCTTGCTCAAGCAGAACAAAGGCTGGCGACGCGTGGTGATTGAGAAGCCATTTGGCTACGATTTATTAAGCGCACAGACCTTGCAAGCCAGCTTGTTCCGTCATCTCAACGAACCACAAATATTCCGCATCGACCATTACCTCGGTAAAGGCACGGTGCAAAATGTAATGGTGTTTCGCTTCGCCAATCTGCTACTGGAACCGTTGTGGAATCACCACTATATTGACCATGTGCAGATCACCCATTCGGAAACTTTTGGGGTGGAAAATCGCGCCGATTACTACGAGGGTGCAGGTGCGTTGCGTGACATGATCCAAAGCCACTTGCTGCAACTGATGGCTTTGGTGGCCATGGAACCCCCCGTCACCCTATCCGCAGAACACCTGCGCGATGAGAAAGTTAAAGTACTCAAAGCGATTCGTCCGATTACCCAGAATGCGGTACACGCACACGCTTTTCGTGGTCAATACGCTCCTGGCAGCATAGACGGTAAGACCGTGCCGGGTTATTTGGAAGAGAAAAATGTCGCGTCCGACAGCACCACAGAAACCTATGCGGCGATGAAGCTGTTTGTGGACAACTGGCGTTGGGCGGGCGTACCGTTCTATCTACGCACGGGCAAACGCTTGGCTGAAAATAGCTCAGCTATCTGCATCCGTTTCAAAACTCCGCCGCAAGATTTGTTACGCCATACCCGCCAAGGGCCGCCCGCGCCGAACTGGATCATGCTCGGCATCCAGCCCGATGATTGTTTGAAAATGGAAATGCAAGTCAAAGTACCTGGACTCGATTTGCACACTCGCACCATTAGCCTGGATGCCACCTATCGTAAAGACGGTGATGAAGATTTCGATGCGTATGAAGGTTTGTTGCTGGATGTGATGATGGGCGACCATTCGCTGTTCTTGCGTATTGACGAAGTAGAAGCTGCCTGGCGCGTGGTTGATCCCGTGCTCAAGGTGTGGGCGATGGAGCGCGAGTTCATCAATACCTATCCCTCAGGGAGCTGGGGGCCGCGCGGCACATATCGGCTGTTCGACCGCGAAGATCAATTTTGGCGGCATTCACTCGATCCCAATGGTGGCGATCTTCAGGCGTATTGATGTCGCTTATGCGCACCACATGGCTGGCGCAGCAGAATAGCAGTGCGACTGCTGAAGCACTGACAGCCAAAATTTAATTTTTTAAGGAGAAGAAGATGCAAATTGGCATGATAGGACTAGGACGAATGGGCGCGAATATGGTGCGTCGTTTACAACATGCAGGGCATGACTGTGTGGTTTTTGATCGCAGTAGTGCAGCGGTGCAAACCTTATCCGCAGAAGGCATGACAGGAGCCGCCAGCGCACAAGATTTAGTCAGCAAACTAAACGCTCCGCGAGCGATCTGGCTGATGTTGCCGGCTGCCGTGGTAGATGCGGCGATTGCCGAACTGACCCCGCTATTGAGTGCAGGCGACATCATCATCGACGGCGGCAACTCTTACTACAAGGACGACATCGCACGAGCAAAAAGTTTGTCGGCGCACTCTATTCAGTACGCCGATGTTGGCGTAAGCGGCGGCACGTGGGGGCTGGAGCGCGGTTACTGTTTGATGATAGGCGCACAACAAAACACCTTTGACCGTTTGCAACCCATCTTTGTCTCGCTCGCCCCAGGGGTGGACAGCGCGCCGCGCACCGAAGGCAAAACGGGTGTCGCCAGCACCGCTGAACAAGGCTATCTGCATTGTGGCGCAGAAGGCTCAGGGCACTTCGTCAAGATGGTACACAACGGCATTGAGTACGGCATGATGGCCGCCTATGCGGAAGGCTTTAACCTGCTCAAACACGCCAACGTGGGGGGCGCAAAGCGCGAGACCGATGCCGAAACCACCCCGTTACGCGAACCTGAAACCTTCCGTTATGACATCAACGTGGCGGAAGTAGCCGAACTATGGCGGCGCGGTAGCGTGGTGAGTTCGTGGCTGCTGGATTTAACCGCACACGCATTGCAAGGCGATGCAAATTTGCAGAATTTTGGTGGCAAAGTATCGGACTCTGGCGAAGGTCGTTGGACTAGCATCGCGGCGATTGAATCGGGCACGCCCGCGCCTGTGCTCACCGCTGCTTTGTTCGATCGCTTCAATTCGCGTGGCGAGGCAGATTACGGCAATAAATTGTTGTCGGCATTGCGCTTCGAGTTTGGCGGACATCAGGAAAAGAAAGACTAATCATGATTATCAAAGATAGTGAATTTGCTGACATTGCTACCGCAACGGGTACGATGCGGGCACACATTTTTCGCCCTGCCGCACCTGGAAAATATCCTGGGATTTTGATGTTCTCGGAAATTTTTCAGATTACAGGACCGATTCGCCGCACCGCTGCGATGCTGGCGGGGCATGGTTTCATCGTGGCGTGCCCAGAGATTTACCACGAGTTTGAAGCGGCGGGTACGGTGTTGGCCTACGATGAAGAAGGTGCAAATCGCGGCAATGCGTACAAGGTCGCCAAAGCGATTTCGGCGTATGACAGTGATGCCCGTGCGGTACTCGATTACCTCAAATCGTTAAGTGATTGCACAGGGCAGCTAGGCGTGATGGGCAACTGTATCGGCGGCCATCTGGCATTTCGTGCCGCGATGAATCCAGATGTGCGTGCCACCGCCTGCTTTTATGCCACCGACATGCACAAGAAAAGCTTAGGGTTGGGTATGCAAGACGACACGCTAGAACGAGCGGGCGACATCAAAGGTGAACTGCTGCACATCTGGGGGCGACAAGATCCGCATGTTTCTCAAGAAGGACGCAACCTCATCAAGGCGCGCTTGGAAGAGGTTGGGGCAAAATTTTCTTGGCATGAGTTCAACGCGCA
>JAVHPV010000124.1:11691-14071 GCA_036170775.1 Gallionella sp.
GATGAGCAAAGTCCACGGTTCACTTAAGGTAAAGCGTTGCCCGTGCGAACCTTCTGCTTCAAAAATGCGACTTTCGCCACCACTGACACGCTGTTTGTCCACCAACAGAATCGCCACAAAATCGACCCCGTCACGATGTGCGCCCTCGGGCGTGGGGCGACCAATACCATGCCGCGTATCAATGCGAAATTGATGCGCCTCAACATACCAAGGTTGCTCGCCCTTCACGGCTGAACATACCGCACCTATCGTGCGCAACAGTTGTGACCAAACAGGCTGTGCCACCGTGCTCGGCAACATAGGCTCAAACATGCGCAACATGCCGCCATGCAAGGCGTTATAAGCCAACGGTTGGTAGTGCGCACGATGGGGTACTTGCTCGACATGTTGCGCGTTCACGATAAAGCTGGCGTGGCGACGACTACGATAACGCCCCCCATCTTTCAAAAAGTTGTCGGGGGGCAAATCATTCCAATCCGCTTGAATTGCAGCAAAGGCAGAGATCGGTTCAGCCACAAATTCAGCCATACTGGCGGCGTTTAATACCCCATAGCCGTCTTGGCTGAGTGCGCCAACCAACTGCTCAGGCGCGATGTAATTAGGAGCGAGCGTTTTGATGGTCATGGTTATTTGAGTGAGTTTAGAGCGTGCATTTTACGGCAATGTGGCGGGGACTTGGCTAACCAGATGTATGTTCAGTGTATGGCAATTAGAGCCGCCTTCTGTTGAAGAACGTATTCCCGCACAAAAGCAAAATAGGCGTTGGTGTGGGCAAGGTCTATTCTGCTAGAATCACCCCTCACAATAATTTTCATTTTATCAATCACTGTTCAGGAGAGGTCATTATGTCGAGCAAGCATCCAGTCATCGCAGTCACCGGTTCTTCAGGCGCAGGCACTACCACGGTTAAACGCGCTTTTGAAAATATTTTCCGTCGCGAAAGCATCACAGCAGCCGTTGTTGAAGGTGACAGCTTGCACAGCTTAGATCGCATGGCCTTCCGTGCCGCTTCTGCTGAGGCAGCCAAAGCGGGCAATAACACTTTCAGTCACTTCGGTCCAGAAGCCAACCACTTCGATAAAATCGAAGGCATGTTCAAGCAATATGGCGATACAGGCATGTGCCAACGTCGTTATTACGTGCATAGCGAGGCAGAAGCTGTTGAACATAACAAACATTTTGGTCTAACCGATCTAACTCCTGGCGTGTTTACGCCTTGGGAAAACATCGAAGAAGGTTCCGACCTGTTGTTCTACGAAGGTCTGCATGGCTTGGCTAAAGATGAAGCGCAAGGTATTGATGCGCGTCGCTATGTGGATTTGGCCATTGGTGTTGTCCCTGTGGTCAACTTGGAATGGATTCAAAAAATCTTCCGCGACAAACAAGAGCGTGGTTATTCCGCTGAAGCGACCGTCGATACCATCATGCGTCGTATGCCTGACTACATCAAATACATCACCCCACAATTCACCCACACCGACATCAACTTCCAGCGTGTAGCAACAGTGGACACCTCGAATCCATTCATCGCACGTGATATTCCTACCCCCGATGAAAGTTTTGTGGTCTGCCGTTTCCGCAATCCTAAGGGGGTAAATTTCCCTTATTTCTTGCAAATGATTCCTAACTCATTTATGTCTCGCGCCAATACCCTAGTGGTACCTGGCGGCAAGATGAGTCATGCGATGGAAGTGATTCTGTCACCTATCATGCACGACATGATTCAAAACAAAAATAAGTAAGACTTAACGTCATAACAGAACGGGGAATCGGGCTAGGCTTGATTCCCCGTTACTTTTGGAAATTACATGAAACTGCTGCAAGGTCTCAACCCCGAACAACGTGCCGCCGTCGAACTGCCTGCTCAATCTGCGCTGATATTGGCGGGGGCAGGGAGCGGCAAGACGCGCGTGCTGACCACGCGCATCGCTTACCTCATCAGTACGGGACAAGTTTCGCCGCACGCTTTACTGGCGGTGACCTTTACCAACAAAGCGGCGAAAGAGATGGTGACGCGGCTAGCAGCGATGTTGCCGATCAATACGCGCGGCATGTGGATCGGCACGTTCCACGGTCTGTGCAATCGTTTGTTACGCGCGCATTTCCGTGAGGCTAACCTGCCGCAGACGTTTCAGATTTTGGATAGTGGCGACCAACTTTCCGCCATCAAACGCGTAATGAAAGCGCAGAACGTCGATCCCGAAAAATTTATCCCCCGTGAGCTGCAAAACTTTATCAGTGGCAGCAAGGAGCAGGGGCTGCGAGCGCACGAGGTGGAGGCTTACGATCCCTACACGCGGCGCAAGGTTGAAGTGTTTGCCGAATACGATGCGCAATGTCAGCGCGAAGGAGTAGTGGATTTTTCCGAGTTGTTGTTGCG
>JAVHPV010000125.1:0-2858 GCA_036170775.1 Gallionella sp.
CTGCCAGACCAAGCATCCCAAGGCGGGCGAGTTGTGGACGTGGATGAGCAGTGATGGGCGTTACCTGGTCAATCTATTCACGCAAGACGGCGCGTACGACCACGGCAGCAAACCCGGGCACGCGAGCGTCAGCCATGTGAATCACGCCCTACATGCGCTGCGCACCTTTGCACAGCAAGAAAAATTGACCAGCCTCGCCCTGCCACGCCTCGCGTGCGGCCTCACAGGCTTGGATTGGAATGAAGTGAAGCCGCTCATCGAAAAGCATCTCGGCGACCTCGGCATCCCCGTGTATGTGTATGCCCAGTATCAAAAAGGCAGCAAAGCCAACGAACCCTCGAAATAATCAAAAGGAAATCTCAGCATGTCAGACAAGATTGATAACGTCAGCGTCGGTAAAAAATCCAATGTGTTCTTCGACGGAAAGTGCGTCTCGCATTCCGTGTTCTTCCCCGATGGTTCGCGCAAGACGGTAGGCGTGGTATTGCCCAACAGCCAACTCACTTTCAACGTCGGCGCACCCGAATTGATGGAGATCAGCGCAGGCACTTGCCAAGTGAAGATCGCCGGCGAAACCAGCTTCCAGACCTATGCTGCGGGGAGTCGCTTCAACGTGGCAGCCAACAGCAGCTTTGAGATTCACACGGGCGCAGAAGCGGTTGATTACGTGTGTTCGTTCGGATAAAAACGTTTTGTCCGCAGATTAACGCCGATTATATTTTTGTTTTTAATCTGTGAAATCTGCGAATTGATGTTTGGTACTTTTCATTTTAAGGATCACACCATGCCCTCATTCGACATCGTTTCAGAAGTAGATAAACCCGAAGTCAAGAACGCCATCGAGCAGACCAACAAGGAAGTCGGTACACGCTTCGACTTCAAAGGGTCGGATGCGCGCGTCGAACAAGCCGAGCTGAAACTCACGGTGTGGGCGGACAACGAATTCCAACTGAACCAAGTGCAGGACATCCTAAACGGCAAGCTCACCAAGCGCGGCGTGGACATCAAGTGCATGGAAATCAGTGACAAGATCGAGAAGGTCAGTGGTAACAAGGTCAAGCGCGGTTGCGAAGTAAAAACAGGGATCGAGATTGAGTTGGCGAAAAAAATCGTTAAGCACCTCAAGGATAGCAAGCTCAAAGTGCAAGCCAGCATTCAAGGTGACACGGTGCGCGTCACCGGCAAAAATCGTGATGACCTGCAAGAGGCCATCGCCTTTGTGAAAAAGACCATCACCGACTTCCCCTTGCAATATCAGAACTTCCGCGACTGAGTAAAATCATGCGCAACAGCATCGAAGCCAGCTTGGAATTCTCTTATCGGGGAGAAACTTTTATGCTGTGTAAAGTGCTGGATTTAGATGCCGTCTTGGCACAACACATCGAGCTTGATTCACTCCATCGCGTACTTGCCGTTGAACATGGGATAGACACTTATTCTTATCAATTTGAAGTCATGGAAGTCGAGGAGATTTGTTTCTCGAATCCGCAAGGCGATGCGCTCAACTATTGGCACGCAGGCGTTTTTGATTTTGAGGCTTACCTGAACGACCATCAAAGCGTAGCACAATACGTGCCCCTCCAAGTCATCGCGCTGCGCGAGATGGGCATCGCTGATTTATCACAACATCCGCAACTTAAAAGCGCGCTGCTATGCGCCTATCAACTGGGGTTAGAAAAATGAGTTCTGTTTTGGTGATTTTCGCGGAAGGCAGCGAAGAGCTGGAAACCGTTAGCATCGTCAACATTCTGCGTCGTGGCGGAGTTAGCGTAACGCTAGCAGGCTTACACGCAGGAGCCTTGCGCGGTAGTCGTGACATTGTGTTGCAACCCGATTGCGCTTTAGACGATGCCCTCAAACACGACTATGACATGGTGGTGTTGCCGGGTGGTTTACCTGGCACAACACATCTGCGCAACGATGCGCGGGTCATTCAACTGGTGCAACACATGGCACAGCAAGGCAAGCAAGTGGCCGCCATTTGTGCCGCGCCCTCCGTGCTCGCTGCGGCGGGCTTACTGGATGGCAAAAAAGCCACTTGCTACCCCACATGCTTGGATGAGTTTCCTAACGTGCGTTTGCAAAATTCGGCAGTTGAACTTGACGGTAACCTCACCACGTCACGCGGCCCTGGCACTGCGATGGATTTCGCGCTAACGCTGCTAGAGCGTTTGCAAGGGGCAGAAACACGCGCCAGCGTGGCAGCGGGATTGGTGCGGTAACCACCACGAGGTGCGCTCACTGCTCAGGAAACTGCCGCCCTCGCTACAAGCATTACTGCTGCAAATCGCCGCCTTATTTCTGACGCTCTCGCTACTCCGAATACTGACGCGAGAACCCAGCGTACTGGAATTCGCACTGTGCTGCGGCTTGGTGGCAGCCACCTTAAGCCACTTGGCGGGGTTAGCCCGTTGGTGGCTATTCATTCAACTATTATTCGCGCCCGCATTGGTATTGATGCTGGCACTGCACATCCCTTCTGGCTATTTCTTGGCGGCATTTGTCCTCTTGCTCTTGGTCTACTGGAGCGCGTTTCGCACCCAAGTGCCGCTGTATCTATCCAGCAAAAAAGTTTGGCTAGCATTACATGAGCTTCTCCCTGCGCCGCAATCCAACCACCGCTTACGCTTCGTTGACTTGGGCAGCGGCTTAGGCGGCGTACAAACTTACCTTGCACGAGTGCGCCCTGAGGGGCAATACGACGGGGTGGAATACGCCCCACTGCCCTGCCTGTGGAGTTGGTTACGCATCAAACTGGGGGGTTACCAAAACTGCACGGTACGTTGGGGAAGTTTATGGGATTGCGATTTATCTCAATACGACGTGGTATTCGCCTACCTCTCGCCCGTCCCGATGGA
>JAVHPV010000126.1:0-14024 GCA_036170775.1 Gallionella sp.
TCGCGAAGGCGGTCGTACCGTCGGTGCGGGTGTGGTTGCAAAAATAATCGAGTAAAGATACAATGCGCGCCCTCGCGTGGTCTGGCCACAACCAGATCACGCGATTTCGTTCTTTAATTAGCGGCATGGCCGCGTGAAAGCAAGAGAAATATTATGCAAAGTCAAAAAATTCGCATACGCCTAAAAGCGTTTGACTATCGTTTGATTGATCAGTCTGCGGCGCAGATTGTTGATACGGCAAAGCGCACGGGTGCGGTAGTGAATGGTCCTGTGCCGTTGCCAACGAAGATTGAGCGTTTCGATGTGTTGCGTTCCCCTCACGTTAATAAAACCTCGCGTGATCAGTTTGAAATTCGTACGCATTTGCGTTTGATGGATATTGTCGATCCGACAGACAAGACTGTGGATGCATTGATGAAGTTGGATTTGCCTGCGGGCGTGGATGTTGAAATTAAGTTGCAGTAATTGTTGTTTTTTGTGGTTGAGATCGGTTGACCAATTGTAGTCAACCCCTTAAATAAGAGGAAATTAAAATGAGTCTAGGACTTGTCGGTCGTAAGATTGGCATGACCCGCGTATTCACCGAAGACGGATCGTCTTTGCCGGTGACTGTGCTGGAAGTGTCCAATAATCGCATCACTCAGCTTAAATCCGTGGCAACTGATGGTTATGCTTCTGTGCAATTGGCACATGGGGTGCGTCGTCCTGGTCGTGTCACGAAAGCTGCTGCTGGGCACTATGCGAAAGCGGGTGTTGAAGCGGGGAGTGTGTTAAAAGAATTTACGGTTTCTGCTGAGCAGTTGGCTGGCCTTCAGGCAGGTGCGAATGTGAGTGTGGAAATTTTTCAGGTTGGGCAATTGGTTGATGTGACTGGCGTATCCAAGGGTAAGGGTTATGCGGGTACGATTAAACGTCACCATTTCAAATCGGGTCGTGCTTCTCACGGCAACTCCAAGTCGCATAATGTCCCAGGTTCTATTGGTATGGCGCAAGATCCGGGTCGTGTGTTCCCAGGTAAGCGTATGACGGGGCATTTGGGTGATGTGCAGCGTACTGTGCAAAACTTGCAAGTCGTGCGTGTTGACGTTGCGCGTCAATTGTTGCTGGTAAAAGGGGCTGTTCCGGGTTGTACGAACAGCAGCGTTATTGTGCGTCCAGCAGTTAAGGTAGGTGCCTAATGGAACTCAAGGTTATTACAGATAAAGGTCAGGCAGCCGCTAATTTAAGCGCGTCTGACGAGCTGTTTGGTCGTGCATACAATGAGGATTTGGTTCACCAATTGGTGACGGCCTACATGGCAAACGCACGTTCAAGTAACAGCAAGCAAAAAGGTCGTAGCGAAATTGCATTGAGTACACGTAAGCCTTTTGCGCAAAAAGGAACTGGTCGTGCTCGTGCGGGTATGGCTTCAAGTCCCCTGTGGCGTGGTGGTGGTAAGATTTTCCCAAATACGGGCGAAGAAAATTACACGCAAAAAGTTAATCGTAAGATGTACCGCGCGGGTATTGCGGCCATTCTTTCGAAATTGGTGAGTGAAAATCGTTTGACTGTTGTGGAAAGCTTGACGGTTGATTCGCCTAAGACTAAGCAATTTGTTGAGAAAATGAAATCTCTGGGCTTGGCTGATGGTCGTGTGCTTTTCATTACGGATGTGGTTGATGAGAACCTGTATCTCTCTTCGCGCAATCTTCCTAACGTGCTGGTTCTGGAGGTTAATCAAGCTGATCCGGTAAGCTTGGTGCGTTTTCCTAATGTGGTCGTGACACGTAGTGCCGTGACTCAAATCGAGGAGATGTTTGCATGAGTACTCAACAATTCAGTCAAGAGCGTTTGATGAAAGTGTTGCTCGCTCCACAAATTTCTGAAAAAGCAACATTTGTTGCTGAGAAGAATGAGCAGGTGATTTTTCGTGTCGCAACTGATGCTACCAAGCCTGAAATCAAGGCTGCTGTTGAAATGATGTTTAAGGTTAGCGTAAATAGCGTTCAAGTGGCCTGCGTCAAAGGTAAGGTGAAGCGTGCGGGGCGTTTTGTTGGCCGCCGTAATAACTGGAAGAAGGCCTATGTATGCTTGGCGGCAGGTCAGGAAATCAATTTTGCTGCAAGTGAACAAGGATAATCGTCATGGCATTGATTAAACTCAAACCAACTACTCCTGGCCAGCGTGCTGTTGTGCGCGTGGTCAATCCCGAACTGTACAAAGGCAAGCCAGTTGCGGCTTTGCTAGAAAAAAAGTCTAAGACGGCAGGCCGAAATAATAATGGTCATATCACCACGCGTCATATGGGTGGTGGGCACAAGCAGCATTATCGTTTGGTCGATTTCAAACGGAATAAGGATGGGATTCCAGCTACTGTTGAGCATCTGGAATATGACCCGAATCGTACTGCTAACTTGGCTTTGTTGTGTTACGCCGATGGTGAGCGTCGCTACATCATTGCGCCCAAAGGTGTGGTTGCTGGGGCAACGCTGTTGAGCGGTTCAGAAGCCCCCATTAAAGCGGGTAACGCTTTGCCTTTGCGCAATATCCCAGTCGGTTCGACTATTCATTGCATCGAAATGTTGCCTGGAAAAGGTGCCCAACTGGCGCGTTCCGCGGGTGCTTCTGTGCAGTTGTTGGCGCGTGAGGGGAGTTATGCTCAGTTGCGCTTGCGCTCTGGCGAAATTCGCAAGGTTCATATTGATTGCAAGGCAACTCTTGGTGAGGTGGGTAATTCCGAACACAGTTTGCGTTCTATCGGTAAGGCTGGTGCAATGCGTTGGCGCGGTGTTCGTCCTACCGTACGTGGTGTGGTGATGAATCCAGTTGATCACCCACACGGTGGTGGTGAAGGTAAGACTGCTGCGGGTCGTCATCCAGTGAGTCCATGGGGTGTGCCAGCTAAGGGCTTCCGCACACGTCGCAATAAGCGCACTAGCGGTATGATCGTGCGTCGTCGCTTTCAGGTTTAAAGGGTAGATAAACATGGCACGTTCCATCAAAAAAGGTCCATTTGTTGACGCTCACTTGCTCAAAAAAGTTGAGACAGTTCGCGCAACCAACGATAAACGCCCAGTGAAAACTTGGTCGCGCCGTTCTACGGTGTTGCCTGAATTCGTCGGGCTGACAATCGCAGTTCATAACGGTAAGCAGCATGTTCCGGTGTATGTTTCCGAAAACATGGTGGGTCACAAGTTGGGTGAGTTTTCTTTGACCCGTACCTTTAAAGGCCATGCAGCTGATAAAAAAGCTGCGGTCAAGAAATAATAGGGGGCATTGTGACTACAACTAAAGCTATTGCTAAAAACGTTCATCTTTCTGCACAAAAAGGTCGGCTAGTTGCGGACCAAATTCGCGGATTACCAGTTGCGCAAGCACTTAACATTTTAAATTTCAGTCCTAAGAAGGGTGCTGGCATTATCAAAAAGGCTTTGGAATCCGCAATTGCGAATGCCGAGCATAATGATGGTGCAGATATTGATGAGTTGAAAGTAACTACGATCTATGTCGACAAGGCAGCTTCGCTGAAACGCTTTATTGCGCGTGCTAAAGGTCGTGGCAACAAGATCGAAAAGCAAACCTGTCATATCACCGTACACGTCGGAAACTAAGGATAAATTATGGGACAGAAAATTCATCCAACCGGTTTCCGGTTGAGCGTTCGTAAAAACTGGGATTCAAAGTGGTATGCAAACAGCGAGAACTTCTCTAGTTTGTTGCTCAAAGATATTGAAGTTCGTGATTACTTGAAGAAAAAACTGGCTTCAGCAGGGGTTTCTAAGGTGGTGATTGAACGGCCCGCTAAAAATGCCAAAGTAACCATTTACACTGCCCGTCCAGGTATGGTCATCGGCAAAAAAGGTGAGGACATCGAAACGTTGCGAGCTGAATTGCGTAAGCGCATGGGGCTGCAATCTGTTGATGTTGCAATCGAAGAGGTTCGTAAGCCTGAAGTGGATGCGCAACTGATTGCAGACAGTATCACTGCGCAATTGGAAAAACGTATCATGTTCCGCCGTGCGATGAAGCGTGCTATGCAGAACGCCATGCGTTTGGGTGCTCAGGGTATCAAGATTATGAGTGCTGGGCGTTTGAATGGTATTGAAATTGCCCGTAGCGAGTGGTATCGCGAAGGCCGTGTGCCATTGCATACCTTGCGAGCAGATATTGATTATGGTACCTCCGAAGCTAAAACCACCTACGGTATTATTGGTGTGAAGGTTTGGGTGTTCAAGGGTGAGATTGGCCAAGAAGTTGCTGCGCCAGTTGCCGCTGAACCTGAGAAAAAAGTAAGAAAGTCGGGAGCTAAACATGCTACAGCCAGCTAGAAGAAAATATCGTAAGGAGCAAAAAGGCCGTAATACTGGCATTGCTACGCGCGGCAACAAGGTTAGTTTTGGTGAATTTGGTCTAAAGGCAGTGGCGCGTGGTCGCTTGACTGCTCGTCAAATCGAGGCTGCACGTCGTGCTATGACTCGCCACATCAAGCGTGGCGGTCGTATTTGGATTCGTGTATTCCCTGATAAACCTATTTCCAAGAAGCCAGCTGAGGTTCGTATGGGTAATGGTAAAGGGAATCCGGAGTATTACGTCGCTGAAATTCAGCCTGGCAAGATGCTGTATGAGATGGATGGTGTGGATGAGTCTTTGGCTCGTGAAGCATTTCTGTTAGCCTCTGCTAAGCTACCTATCGCGACCACATTTGTTGTTAGACAGGTAGGTGAATAAGATGAAAGCTAGTGAATTAAACGCAAAATCTCCAGTTGATTTGCAGCAAGAGTTGTTATCGTTAACTAAGGCTCAATTTGGTTTGCGTATGCAAGTTGCTACTCAGCAGATGACCAACACCAGCGAGTTACGCAAAGTGCGTCGTGATATTGCTCGTGTTAAAACTGTTTTGAAACAGAAGGAAGCCCAGTAATGAGCGAAGCTAAACTGAAACGTACCTTGAACGGTACTGTGGTAAGCGACAAGATGGACAAAACTGTAACGGTTTTGGTCGAGCGTAAAGTGAAACACCCCTTGTTGGGCAAGATCATACGCGTTTCCAAAAAATATCATGCGCATGATGAGACCAATGAGTTTCATACAGGTGACGTGGTGATGATAGAAGAGTGTCGCCCGCTTGCTAAAACAAAGGCTTGGCGCGTTGCTAAGCTCTTGGGTAAAGGCACTGCAATTTAAATGTAATTTCTGCTTGCATATTATTATGATATGCATATAATGCGCGGCTTCGTTTCATCGCCGCTCGCGGCGACCTAACCCGAACGGGTTCCAAAACTGGCCGCTGTGGGCGGAAAAAGTTGGAGATAAATAATGATACAAATGCAGTCTGTTTTAGATGTGGCTGACAACACTGGTGCGCGATCCGTAATGTGCATCAAGGTGTTGGGTGGTTCTAAGCGTCGTTATGCTTCCGTTGGTGATGTTATCAAGGTAAGTATTCGTGATGCTGCTCCACGTGGTCGTGTAAAAAAAGGTGAGGTCTACAATGCGGTTGTGGTTCGTACAGCTAAGGGGGTTCGTCGTTCAGATGGTTCTTTGGTGAAGTTTGATGCGAATGCTGCGGTATTGTTGAATGCTAAGCTTGAGCCGATCGGTACCCGTATTTTCGGACCAGTTACTCGTGAACTGCGTACTGAAAAATTCATGAAGATCGTATCGCTAGCACCAGAAGTTCTATAAGTGTAGCGAATCGAGTCGAGGAAAATCATGCGCAAGATTAAGAAAAATGATGATGTGATTGTAATTGCAGGTAAAGACAAAGGAACTCGTGGCAATGTGCTGCGCGTCTTGGGTGAATATCTGTTGGTTGCAGGCATTAACAAAGTTAAAAAACATCAGAAACCGAATCCTGTAAAGGGGCTGGCTGGTGGTATCGTAGAAAAAGAGTTGCCTATTCACATTTCGAATGTGGCTGTTTACAACGCGGCTGCCAAAAAAGGTGATCGAGTCGGTATTAAAACACTGGAAGATGGACGCAAAGTGCGTGTGTTCAAGTCCAATGGCGAAGTGATTGACGCTTAAGGGGTATAAAGCATGGCTCGTTTGTATGGGTTTTACAAAGATAAGGTCGCTCAAGACCTAATGAAACAATTTGGTTATAAGTCTGTGATGGAAGTGCCTCGTATCGAAAAAATCACCTTGAATATGGGGGTTGGTGAGGCTGTTGCGGATAAGAAAGTGATGGATTTTGCGGTTGGTGATATGCAAAAGATTGCGGGTCAGAAGCCTGTGGTCACTATGTCTAAGAAGTCAATTGCTGGCTTCAAGATTCGTGAGGGTTACCCAGTTGGTTGTAAAGTGACTTTGCGTAAAGAGCGTATGTATGAATTTTTGGATCGCCTGATTTCTGTGGCTATTCCGCGCATTCGAGACTTCCGTGGTATCTCTGGTAAGTCATTTGATGGTCGTGGTAATTACAACATGGGGATTAAAGAGCAAATCATTTTCCCTGAGATTGAGTACGAAAAAATTGATGCGTTGCGTGGTATGAACATTACGATTACCACTTCCGCAAAAACCGACGAAGAGGCAAAAGCTCTGTTGTTGGCATTCAAACTCCCATTAAAGAAATGAGGGATTACTAATGGCTAAGATGGCATTAATTAACCGCGAACAAAAACGTCGCGACACTGTAAAAAAGTTTGCAGCTAAGCGTGCAGAGTTAAATGCGGCTATTTCAAATATGAAGTTGAGTGACGAAGATCGCACAGCTGCGCGTTTGAAATTGCAAGCCTTGCCTAGAGATTCTAGTCCTGTGCGTTTGCGTAATCGTTGTGCGTTGACTGGGCGTCCACGCGGAACCTTTAGAAAATTCGGTTTGGGGCGTACCAAAGTGCGTGAGTTCGCAATGCGCGGTGAGATTCCTGGCATCGTTAAGGCTAGTTGGTAGGAGAAATTTATGAGTATGAGTGATCCAATCTCCGATATGTTGACGCGCATTCGTAATGCGCAGATGGCGGAAAAAACATCAGTAGTAATGCCTTCTTCTAAAATTAAGGTGGCTATTGCTGAAGTGCTGAAAGATGAAGGTTATGTAGATGCCTACTCAGTAATTGCTGATGGTGCTAAAGCTAATCTGGAAATAATTTTGAAATATTACGGTGGTCGTCCTGTTATCGAGAAAATTCAGCGTGTTAGCCGCCCTGGTTTGCGTATATATCAGGGATCCCAAGATATTCCCAAGGTGATGAACGGTCTGGGTATTGCGATCGTTTCTACATCTAAGGGTTTGATGACTGATCGCAAAGCGCGCGCCAACGGTGTTGGTGGTGAAGTTTTGTGCGTTGTTGCGTAGCGAGGTAAGCATGTCTAGAGTTGCCAAAAATCCTATCGTCATTCCTGCCGGAGTAGAAGTTTCTCTTGCTGAGAATGAAATTTCTGTTAAGGGGCCTTTGGGTGTCCTTAATCAAGCGTTAACTGGCGAAGTTGGTATTGTTCGTGAAGGGGACTCGTTGTTGTGCAAGGCAAGCAATGAATCTACTCAGGCCGATGCGATGTCAGGGACAGTGCGTGCACTCGTCGCTAATATGGTTCTCGGAGTAAGCAAGGGTTTTGAACGTAAGTTGACTTTGGTTGGGGTGGGTTATCGTGCTCAAGCTGCTGGTGATACCTTGAATCTGACGCTGGGTTATTCTCACCCGGTTTCGTACAAGATGCCTGTTGGTGTGAAGGTAGAGACCCCAACGCAAACTGAAGTGGTGTTGAAAGGTGCTGATAAACAGCGTATTGGACAAGTTGCTGCTGAAATTCGTGCATTCCGTGAGCCTGAGCCATACAAAGGTAAAGGTGTGCGTTATAGCGATGAAGTGGTAATTCTGAAAGAAACCAAGAAGAAATAATTGAGGCGGATATGTTGAACAAGAAAGAATCCCGTCAGCGCAGATCACGCAAAACCCGTGCTCGTATTGCTGAAAAGAAAACTGTACGTCTGGCTATTCACCGTACCAACCTGCACATCTATGCACAAGTAATTTCTGCCTGTGGCGGAAAAGTCTTGGCGAGTGCGTCCAGTGTTGAGGCTGATGTGCGTAAAGATATTGCAAATGGCGGAAACATTGCTGCTGCTACAGTGGTTGGTCAGCGCATCGCTGAAAAGGCTAAAAGTGCTGGTATTACAGCAGTAGCATTTGATCGTTCTGGTAATCGTTATCATGGTCGTGTTAAGGCGTTGGCAGAAGCTGCGCGTGCACATGGTCTGCAGTTCTAATTGGAGTTGAGTGATGGCTAAGCCGCAAGGAAATAACAAGCAACAACAGGAAGAGCGCGATGATGGTCTGATCGAGAAAATGATCTCGGTTAATCGCGTTACCAAAGTGGTTAAAGGTGGTCGTATTATGGGTTTTGCCGCTTTAACCGTAGTTGGTGATGGTGACGGGCGCATTGCGATGGGTAAGGGCAAGTCTAAGGAGGTTCCTGTTGCAGTACAAAAAGCAATGGATGAAGCGCGCCGTAACTTGGTTAAAGTGAGTTTGCGTAACGGAACCTTGCATCACACAGTGATTGGTAAACATGGTGCCGCTAAAGTTTTAATGCAGCCTGCATCAGAAGGTACTGGCATTATTGCTGGTGGTGCGATGCGTGCTGTTTTTGAGGCGGTAGGTGTGCGTGATGTTCTGGCTAAGTGTATTGGCTCTAGCAATCCTTACAATGTGGTTCGTGCCACTTTGAATGGGTTAAAGGCGTTGAATGCACCTTCAGAAATCGCTGCAAAGCGCGGTAAGAGTGTTGAAGAAATTCTGGGGTAAGAAATGACACAAGCCAAAACAATTAAAGTAACACAGATCAAAAGTCTGATCGGTACTAAGCAATCACATCGCGAAACTATTCGTGGTTTGGGTTTGCGTCGTATCAACCATACCGTGCAATTGGAAGATACAGCTTGCGTGCGCGGTATGATCAATAAAGTGTATTACCTGGTTAAGTGCGAGGCATAACAGATGCAACTCAATACTATTCAAGCTGCACAAGGTGCAAAACACGCTAAGCGTCGCGTTGGTCGTGGTATCGGCTCCGGTTTAGGTAAAACTGCTGGACGTGGACACAAAGGTCAAAAGTCTCGTACAGGTGGTTTTCATAAAGTCGGTTTTGAGGGCGGTCAAATGCCTTTGCAACGCCGCTTGCCGAAGCGTGGTTTTGTTTCGTTAACACGTTATGACACGGCTCAAGTGCGTCTTTCTGATTTGCAAAAGTTACCTGTTGATACTGTTGATTTGTTGGCTTTGAAGCAAGCTGGCGTTGTTCCTTCATGGACTTTAACGGTTAAAGTGATGTTGTGTGGCGAATTGTCTCGTGCCATCAATGTGCAGGGGTTGTTGGTAACTAAAGGTGCTCGCACAGCGATTGAAGCTGCTGGCGGAAGCATCGCTGAGTAGGTTCTTTTGTGAGCACAGTGCTTAAAAGTACGGCTAAAAGTAAATTTGGCGATTTGGGTCAGAGGCTGTGGTTCTTGCTGGGCGCGTTAATCGTTTATCGAATTGGTGCGCATATTCCGGTTCCAGGAATCGATCCAACTGTCCTGGCTGATCTGTTTAAGACGCAAAAAAATGGCATCCTAGGCATGTTCAACATGTTCTCTGGTGGTGCTCTTTCGCGCTTTACCATTTTTGCTTTAGGTATCATGCCTTACATTTCTGCTTCGATCATTATGCAGCTGGCTGCTATTGCCGTCCCGCATCTTGAGCAGTTAAAAAAAGAAGGCGAGGCAGGGCGTCGTAAAATTACTCAGTACACGCGCTACGGTACTTTGGGATTGGCTGTGTTTCAGGCTTTTGGCATTTCTGTTGCATTGCAAGCGCAGCCTGGGCTGGTACTTAATCCTGGTTCGATGTTCCAAATGACAACCATGATTACTTTAGTCACGGGAACGATGTTTTTGATGTGGCTAGGTGAGCAAATTACTGAGCGTGGTTTAGGTAATGGGATCTCGCTGATTATATTTGCGGGTATCGCTGCTGGATTACCGAGTGCTATTGGTAGTACTTTGGAATTGGCTCGCACAGGGGCATTTTCGATACCTTTGGTATTGTTCTTGTTGTTAGGTGCAATTGCCGTAACAGCCTTAGTGGTTTTTGTTGAACGTGGACAACGTAAAATTTTGGTTAACTACGCCAAGCGTCAAGTAGGGAATAAAGTTTATGGCGGTCAAACCTCACATCTTCCATTGAAGCTAAATATGGCTGGCGTTATTCCTCCCATTTTTGCTTCTAGCATTATTTTGTTCCCTGCAACGATTGCAGGCTGGTTTGGTAGTGGTCATGGTATGAATTGGCTAAAGGATGTTAGCGAAAAGCTTTCACCTGGTCAGCCCATTTATGTTTTGGTGTATGCGGCAGCTATCGTGTTTTTCTGTTTCTTTTATACAGCTTTGGTATTTAGCCCAAAAGAAACTGCTGATAATTTGAAAAAAAGCGGTGCATTTTTACCCGGGATACGTCCCGGCGATCAGACAGCGCGGTATATCGAAAAAATTATGTTGCGCCTGACGTTGGTAGGTGCTGTCTACATTAGTTTGGTTTGCTTATTGCCAGAATTCTTGGTGGTCAAGTGGAACGTTCCTTTTTACTTCGGTGGAACTTCTTTGCTGATTTTAGTTGTGGTCACGATGGATTTTATGGCGCAAGTTCAATCATATTTGATGACGCATCAATATGAAAACCTGTTAAAGAAAGCCAATTTCAAGAATGGGTTGGCGCGCTAATGGCTAAGGAAGAAGTTATTCAGTTTCAAGGTGAGATCGAAGAGTCGCTTCCCAATGCGACTTTTAGAATCAAACTAGAAAATGGTCACGTGGTATTGGGTCATATTTCGGGCAAGATGCGCATGCACTACATACGTATTTTGCCAGGGGATAAGGTAACGGTTGAACTGACCCCGTATGATTTGAGTAAAGCACGTATCGTATTCCGTGCAAAATAGTTAAGTTCGTAAGGAGAAGCAAATGAGAGTGCAAGCATCAGTAAAAAAGATTTGCCGTAATTGCAAAATCGTAATTCGTAAACGTGTGGTTCGAGTAATTTGCTCTGAACCTCGTCATAAGCAACGCCAAGGTTAATTGAATTTAGTTAGCGGCGAGTGTTATAATTTTCGTTTTTCACAGATAGGGTAGCTGCATGGCACGTATTGCAGGGGTGAATATCCCCAACCATCAACACGCTGTGATTGCTTTAACTGCAATCTACGGTATCGGACGCACGCGTTCTCAACACATTTGCCAGTCGGCGGGTGTGAATTCTGCCACCAAAATGAAGGATTTGACGGACGCTGAAGTTGAAAAGCTGCGTGAAGAAGTCGCCAAGTTCACAGTAGAGGGTGATCTGCGTCGTGAAACAACCATGAACATCAAACGCTTGATGGACTTGGGTTGCTACCGTGGGCAACGTCATCGTCGCGGCTTGCCGTGTCGTGGTCAGCGCACTCGCACCAATGCGCGTACTCGCAAGGGTCCGCGTAAGGCAATTGCTGGTGCTAAGAAGTAATTTGCTATAACGATTTAGAGGATTAGATTATGGCTAAGCCAAGCACGAAAGTGCGTAAGAAAGTAAAAAAGAACGTGGCGGAAGGTGTTGCACACGTTCATGCTTCATTTAATAACACAATCATCACGATTACAGATCGCCAAGGTAATGCTTTGGCATGGTCTACCAGCGGTGCTCAGGGCTTTAAAGGTTCTCGCAAGAGCACTCCTTTTGCAGCTCAGGTTGCAGCTGAAGTCGTTGGTAAATCAGCGCAAGAGTGCGGTGTTAAGAATCTGGAAGTGCGCATCAAAGGTCCAGGCCCTGGTCGTGAGTCCGCAGTGCGTGCGCTGAACGCTGCTGGTTTTAAAATCACCAGCATTTCTGATATTACGCCGGTGCCACACAATGGTTGCCGTCCGCCTAAAAAGCGTCGTATCTAATTTTTTGGGAGTCGATTTTGGCTAGAAATCTTGATGCAAAGTGCCGTAAGTGCCGTCGCGAAGGCGAGAAGCTCTTTTTGAAAGGTGAGAAGTGTTTCACCGATAAATGTGCGGTTGAACGTCGTGCTTATCCACCTGGTCAGCACGGTCAGAAAAAGAACACCCGTTTGTCAGAATACGGTGGGCAATTGCGCGAAAAGCAAAAAGTTCGTCGTATTTATGGCGTGCTGGAAAAACAATTCCGTTTGACTTATAAACAAGCCGAAAGCCAACGCGGTATTACGGGTGAGAATTTACTGCAAGTTCTTGAGTCACGTTTGGATAATGTTGCTTATCGTATGGGCTTTGGCGCGTCACGTGCTGAGTCTCGCCAAGTGGTTCGTCATAACGGCGTGTTGGTTAATGGTAAACGCGTCAACATCCCTTCATATCAAGTACGTGCGGGTGATGTTGTTGAAATAGCAGATAAATCTAAAGCGCAATTACGTATTAAGGCTGCTTTGGCTGCTGCTGAACAACGCGGCTTCCCTGAATGGATTGAAATGAATACCAAAGAGTTTAAGGGTACATTTAAAGCCAAGCCACAACGTGCTGAACTGCCTGCAACCATCAACGAGCATCTCGTGGTTGAGTTGTATTCCAAGTAATCCACGCGGAGTAGCTTATGTCTAGTAATGAATTTTTGAAGCCACGCATCATTGAAGTGCAAAAGATTTCCGACACCCAAGCCAAAGTGGTGATGGAGCCTTTTGAACGCGGCTATGGTCATACTTTGGGCAATGCATTGCGCCGTATCTTATTGTCCTCGATGCCGGGTGCTGCGGTCACGGAAGTAAAGATGGCGGGTGTGCTGCATGAGTATGCAACAATAGATGGCGTTCAAGAAGATGTCGTTGATATTTTGTTGAATCTGAAAGGCGTGGTTACTCGCCTACACAATATGAAAGAAGTCATCCTTACTTTGAAAAAAGAAGGTGCGGGCGTTGTGACGGCAGCGGATATTAGCGGAAATGCGGATGTTGAAGTTGTTAATCCAGAGCATGTGATTGCACATCTGACAGCAGGTGGCAAGTTGGACATGCAGATTAAAATTGAACAAGGGCGTGGCTATGTTTCATCAATTTCACGCCAAGTACCCAATGAGACTCGTGCTGTAGGACATATTGCCTTGGATGCCTCTTTCAGCCCTGTGAGTCGCGTCAGTTACGCCGTTGAAAGTGCTCGTGTAGAGCAGCGTACTGATTTAGACAAATTAGTGATGAGTATTGAGACCAATGGTGCGGTTGATCCTGAACAAGCTATTCGTAATGCGGCGCGTATCTTGGTTGATCAATTCTCAGTGTTTGCAGCACTGGAAGGCACTGAGCCTGTTGTTGAGAAAGTTCAAGCACCCAAAGTTGATCCTGTTTTGTTGCGCCCAGTTGATGATTTGGAACTTACCCCACGTTCTTCTAACTGCTTGAAAGCACAAAGCATTCACTATATTGGTGATTTGATTCAATACACCGAAAATGATCTGTTGCGTACCCCTAATTTGGGTCGTAAGTCATTGAATGAAATTAAGCAAGTTCTTGCTGAGCACAATTTGTCGCTGGGCATGAAGTTGGAAAATTGGCCAGTCGCTGCTGCATAAGCTAGCGGCTAATACAGAAGTTAAGAGAGGCAAATCATGCGTCACCGTTTAGGTTTAAGAAAACTCAATCGTACCAGTAGTCACCGCTTGGCAATGTTCCGCAACATGACAGTGTCATTGTTGCGTCACGAAGTCATTAAAACAACTTTGCCTAAGGCTAAGGAACTGCGTCGTGTCGCTGAGCCAATTTTGACACTGGGTAAAAATCCTTCTTTAGCAAATCGTCGTTTGGCTTTTGCGCGTTTGCGTGACCGTGAAATGGTCGTCAAGTTGTTCGATGAGTTGGGGCCTCGCTATGCAGCACGTAACGGTGGTTACTTGCGCATTTTGAAATTCGGTTTCCGTCAGGGCGACAATGCCCCGATGGCTCTTATTGAGTTGATGGATCGTCCAGCGGATGCCACTGTCGTCGATGCTGAATAAGTAGTTCAATGAACTGTTGCACAACAAAAAGCCGACTTAGTTCGGCTTTTTGCATTTGATTCCCACTTTTCTACTGGAGATAACTATGTC
>JAVHPV010000127.1:0-2852 GCA_036170775.1 Gallionella sp.
GGGTTGATGGAAAACTGCACGTTGCTGCCACCCGTCTCCACGCCGATTTCGCGCAGCACCGCCAGCGAAGCATCGCGCAAAATTTGGTATTCCTTATCGGTCAAGGTCTGCGCGGGTGCAACGGTGATGGAGTCGCCCGTATGCACGCCCATCGGGTCTAGGTTCTCGATCGAGCAGATGATAATGCAGTTGTCGTTACGGTCGCGCACGACTTCCATCTCGTATTCTTTCCAGCCGAGCAGCGATTCTTCAATCAGCAATTCTTTGGTGGGCGAGGCTTCCAAACCGCGCTCGCAAATCTCAACAAATTCTTCGCGGTTGTAGGCGATACCGCCACCGCTGCCGCCCATCGTAAAGGACGGACGGATCACGGTGGGAAAGCCCATCACCTGCTGCACTTGGAAGGCTTCTTCCATGCTGTGCGCAATCGCCGAACGCGCCGAAGCCAGGCCGATGCGCGTCATCGCCTGCTTGAACTTCTCGCGATCTTCCGCCATATCGATAGCATCACGCGACGCACCGATCATCTCGACTTGGTACTTTTCCAACACACCGTGCTTCGCCAAGTCCAAGGCGCAGTTCAACGCAGTCTGTCCACCCATCGTCGGCAGAATGGCATCGGGACGTTCCTTGGCGATGATCTTCTCCACCATCTGCCAAGTGATCGGCTCGATGTAGGTCGCATCCGCCATATTGGGGTCGGTCATGATGGTGGCGGGGTTCGAGTTCACCAGAATGACGCGGTAGCCCTCTTCGCGCAATGCCTTGCAAGCCTGCGCGCCAGAATAATCGAACTCGCACGCTTGCCCAATGACGATGGGGCCTGCGCCAATGATCAGAATTGATTTGATGTCAGTACGTTTAGCCATTTACTTACCACCCATCATCGCAACGAAGCGATCGAACAAAACATCTACATCATGCGGCCCGGGACTCGCCTCGGGGTGACCTTGGAAACAGAACGCTAGCTTGTCAGTCAGCTCGAAACCTTGCAGTGTGCCGTCGAACAATGAGATATGCGTGACGCGCGCGTTCGCTGGCAGTGTCGCTGCATCCACCGCGAATCCGTGATTCTGGCTGGTGATCATCACACGCTTGGTCTGCGTGTCTTGCACGGGATGGTTCGCGCCGCGATGGCCGAACTTCATCTTCACGGTCTTCGCACCGGAAGCCAACCCCAAAATCTGATGACCGAGGCAGATGCCGAACAGCGGCATACCGACCTCAAGGAATTTTTGCGTCGCCGCGATTGCGTAGTCGCATGGCTCAGGATCGCCAGGGCCGTTGGACAGAAACACACCGTCTGGCTTCATCGCCAGCACATCGGCAGCAGCTGTCTTCGCAGGCACCACCGTGATGCGACAACCGCGCTCCGCCAACATACGCAAAATGTTGCGCTTCACGCCAAAGTCATACGCCACCACATGGAATTTCGCTTCAGCGAGGTCGCTATAGCCCACGCCCAATTCCCACTCGCGTTGCTTCCACTCATAGGATTTGTCGCAGGTAACGACTTGCGCCAAATCCATCCCTGCCAAGCCCGCAAAACCACGTGCCGCAGCCAAGGCCGCTTCAACGTTATCGCCCGTGGCGATACAACCACTCTGCGCACCTTTGCTGCGCAAGATGCGCGTCAGCTTGCGCGTGTCGATGCCAGCAATGGCAACCACGTTGTTGGCTTTGAGATATTCAGGCAGGGATTGCGTCGCGCGGAAATTGCTCACCGTCATCGACAGGTCACGGATGATGAGGCCGCTAGCAAACACCTGACGTGACTCCACATCTTCTGGGTTGCAGCCGACGTTACCAATATGCGGATAAGTCAGCGTGACAATCTGGCGGCAATAGGACGGGTCAGTCAGAATCTCTTGGTAGCCTGTCATCGAAGTGTTGAACACCACCTCGCCGACGCTGCTACCCGAAGCTCCAATAGCTATGCCGCGAAACACTGTCCCATCGGCAAGCACAAGAATGGCGGGGTTAGTTAGCGACACTGGATACTCCGATAATAGACATAAAGAAGCGGGAAGAACCGTGTGTCCATCCCGCCTTTGAATTGGCGCGCATTATAGCCGAAGCGGGGAGCTTCATCAAACCCAACAAGCTAGGCAGTGCGACAAGCCTCGCTATGTATAATGCCGCCCCAGTCGCTCCGATGAACGCTCAACTTTCCAAGTTAACTCCGCCACATGTTTGAAGTCATTGTATTAGCCATCGCCCTCAGCATGGATGCCTTTGCCGTATCCATCGGACTGGGAGCACAAGAAAAATCATCGCGCTTGAGCTTAACTGCGGGGCTGTTTTTTGGCGTGTTTCAGGCGTTCATGCCATTCATCGGCTACTGGGGCGGCAAAGGCGTGCTGAACTGGGTCGATGCCTACGCCCCTTTAATCGCCTTTAGTTTGCTCGCCCTGATAGGCGGAAAAATGATTTATGAAGGTCTGCAAGAAGACATTGAAGACACCCCCGCCGCCATCACCCATAAAACCCTATTCGTGCTTGCCATTGCCACCAGCATAGACGCAATGGCAGCAGGATTCAGCCTGAACTTATTGGACATCAGCCCCTACCTCGCCTGCCTCACCATCGGTCTCACCACCTTTGCGTTGAGTTGGGCGGGCGTACACATCGGCAAACGCAGTGGCACGTGGCTAGAAAGCAAAGCAGAAATTTTCGGTGGCGCAGTACTGGTGTTGATCGGCTTCAAGATGTTATTGCTTGCCTGAGAGACATCGTCGAATAACCCTGCGCTCATCTGAACTGCGCGCTATTCCACACCAATGTCGGGTTACGCTGCGCTAACCCGACCTACCGCTGGAAGCACCATTTGCGGATACGCCACACACGGCTAA
>JAVHPV010000128.1:0-2850 GCA_036170775.1 Gallionella sp.
CCGTAATAAGGAATCGAGTTAGGCTAGCCAAACTTGCCTCTGCGCGCAAGCGACAAAACCCGTTATGATTTCACGCATGATGACTTCCTTCCCAGCTTCCTCCTCACTCTTGGCGCGCAGCCTTTCCGCTGTTTGGCATCCCTGTTCACAGATGAAGCATTACGAGCATTTCCCGCTCGTACCCATCGCGCGCGGCGCAGGCATCTGGCTCTATGACAGCAATGGCAGGCGTTATCTGGATGCGGTGAGTTCATGGTGGGTCAATTTGTTTGGTCATTGCAACCCACGTATCAATGCCGCCTTGCGTGAACAACTCGACACCTTGGAACACGTTATGTTGGCGGGTTTTACGCATGAGCCTGTGGTGCAGCTATCAGAACGCCTGCGTGAACTCGCCCCGACTGGACTGGGGCATTGTTTCTATGGTTCGGATGGCGCATCAGCCACCGAAATTGCTTTAAAAATGAGCGCGCATTACTGGCGCAACCAAGGCCGACCACGCAAGACGGATTTCATTAGCCTGCAACATAGCTATCACGGCGAAACTTTGGGCGCATTATCGGTGACCGATGTCGCTCTATTCCGCGATGCCTACGGCGCGTTAATTAAGCACAATGCCACCGTGATGAGTCCAGACTGGCGCGCCGCTGAGGCAGGCGAAAATGCGGAAATCTTCGCTTTGCGTTGTGCAGAAACCCTGGAAACCCATTTACAGCAACATCATCAACACCTTGCCGCGTTCATCATCGAGCCGCTGGTGCAAGGTGCTGCGGGCATGGCAATGTATCATCCCGTTTATTTGCAGCGGGCGCGCGAACTTTGCACGCGCTATAACGTGCATCTCATCGCCGATGAAATTGCCGTGGGCATGGGCAGAACAGGCACGCTATTCGCCTGTGAGCAAGGCGGCATTTCGCCGGATTTTCTACTTATTTCCAAAGGCATCACAGGCGGCTATTTACCGCTCTCCATCGTGATGACCAGCGACCCCATTTACCAAGCTTTTTATGCAGATCAAACCGTGCGCGGTTTTTTGCATTCCCATTCTTATACGGGAAACCCACTAGCGTGTCGTGCGGCACTCGCGACTTTAGATATTTTTCAGCAAGATAACGTACTCCACACCAATCGTATTAAAGCGGCTTATATCAATCAACTGGCGCAACCATTACGTGTCCATCCCAAGGTCAAAGATTTTCGCAATACCGGCATGATCTGGGCATTTGAGGTGGATACGCCACATAGCGATTTTGCACAACGCTGCTTCGCTTTGGGCTTGGAAAACGAGCTGTTATTACGCCCGATGGGCAAGACGGTCTATTTCATGCCGCCTTACGTGATAAATGAATCTGACAGCGAATTACTGGTCAGCCGCACCTTAAAATTAGTCACGCAATTGAGTTGAAGCCCATGAGATTTTTATCCGTTCTGCTGTTCCTCGCCCTGCCACTGTGGAGTAGTGCAATTGCCGCGCAACTTCCCGCCAGCGTTACCAACGCCCTGCAACGCGCGCACATTCCGCTCAGTAGCGTGGGTATTGTCGTCACAGAAACCACCTCTACGCATACTTTGCTCAAGCACAATGCTACGCTGGCAATGAATCCTGCCTCCACGATGAAACTCCTCACCACCTTTGTGGGGTTGGAAACGCTCGGACCCGCTTATCGCTGGAAAACCGAGGTTTATCTGAATGGAGAGTTGAACAGCGGCGTATTGCACGGCGACCTCATTTTCAAAGGTTACGGTGACCCCAAGCTTACTTTGGAACAATTCTGGCTGTGGTTACGTGAATTACGTCAGCGCGGTTTGCGCGAGATAACGGGCGACATTGTGCTGGATCGTGGTTTTTTTGCGCCCTTGAAGTACGATCCAGCCGAATTCGATAATGCCCCAACACGCGCCTACAACGTTGCCCCGAATGCACTACTGCTTAACTTCAACGCGCTGCATCTGCGCTTGATTCCGAACGGCAACACCACCACCGCCTTACTTGAGCCCGAACTCTCAGGCTATACCGTAAACAACCGTATTAGCACTTCATCTGCCTTGCCGTGTGGTGGTGATGCTTACAGTTCGCGTCTGGATGGACACCGCATCGTCTTGGAAGGGCTGATTCCATTAGACTGTGGCGAGGCTGATGATTATTTTTCCTTGCTCCCACATGATGAGTATTTCTTTGCCTTGTTCAATTCCTTATGGCACGAACTGGGTGGCACAGTGAAGGGTAAGTTGCGTATCGGCCAGATCACAACAGGGCAAAATGTATTTAGTACCCACCTCTCACCGCCGCTTGCAGAAATAATCCGCGACATCAACAAATTCAGTAACAACACGATGGCTCGGCAATTATTTTTGACCTTGGGAACAGCGCAAAATAACAGTGCCAGCATCACCAACAGCACCACTGCGGTTACACAATGGTTAAACACACAAGCATTGGATTTTCCAGAATTAGTGCTGGAAAACGGCGCGGGACTGTCGCGCCAAGAACGCATCACCGCGCAGCACCTCGCACAACTTTTACAACGCGCCGCGCATCGCCCTTATGCTGCCGAACTGGAAGCCTCGCTGCCGATACTGGGCATGGACGGCACGGTCAAAAAGCGTTTCAAAGACAGCCCTATTGCAGGTCAGGCTCATCTCAAAACAGGCACCTTAGCAGGGGTGAAATCCATCGCAGGTTATGTGCGTGACACAAGCGGTAAACAGTGGGTCATGGTATTCATCATCAATCACCCCAATGCGGGTTTAGGACAAGACGCGCAAGACGCGCTGATTGAATGGGTGCAACAGCACTAGGAGTCTGTCGGACTTGAAGAATCGAAGCGAAACGGGTCAAGCAGCCGATTT
>JAVHPV010000129.1:0-2825 GCA_036170775.1 Gallionella sp.
TATACGGCAACAACATTTGCGCGAAATGTCAGCACTAACCTCTGCAGCGCAACGTAAAATTAGTCAACTGCAAAAACAAAATAATTGGACTCGATTAAGTTGGAAGTTACGCCAGCTATCCATGAATATTTTTACCCCTCGTTTTTTTGCTGTGAGCGGGTGGGGAATTGCTGCGATCATTTTCATGGGGTTGGTCTCAACACTTGATTTCACAAAGCACAGCACAGCCCAAATGCAAGTTGAAAAATCTCATTCGATTGTGTCGGCAAGCGTATCAGCAACACCCTGTAACAATGCAATGGTTCAGAACAGTGGAAACATTGAGGCATATTTTATTCACAAGGGGCTAAAAATGTCGGAACATTTAAAAAATGCACCATGAAATCTATCTTGATGTGGTGCGTATGGCGTACATGGAACAAATTGCTTTTCTGGTGGTAGCTTGGCTATTGCCTGTGAAAATAGCTCAGTTATTTGGTAGAATCGCGCCGCTGTTTAACTTGGCGCATTGCTTGCGCATTACTCTGGAACAAAATCAAATATGAACATTGCTCATCGAATTCACCATCAAGCTGCCCTGTTTATTGGCGCACTGCTGCTTAGTTCCACGCTTAATGTCCATGCCGACGAACTCGCCGATGCCAATAAGTTATTCAAGCAAGGCCAGCAAAGCCAAGCAATGGATAAGATCAATAACTATCTGGCAGGCAAGCCTAAAGATGCCCAAGGACGTTTTTTGAAAGGGCTAATTCTGACTGAACAAGGTAAGACGGCAGAAGCGATTAAGCTGTTTTCAGCCTTGACAGAAGAGTATCCGGAATTGCCCGAGCCCTATAACAACCTCGCGGTGTTGTACGCCAGCCAAGGTCAATACGACAAGGCAAAAACGGCATTGGAAATGGCAATACGCACTCATCCTAGCTATGCCACTGCCCATGAGAATCTGGGTGACATCTACGCCAAGATGGCCAGCCAAGCGTATGACCGCGCCCTACAATTAGATCGCAGTAACTCCTCTACGCAAACCAAATTGGCGATGATCCAAGAGTTGTTTGCGGGCGGTTCACGCCCCAAGGGAAAAGTCAAACCTGTCACAATTGCTGTTGACGAGCCAGTTGCAAGCAAGCCTAGCAAATCGGCATCTGTAGAAAATGCAGCGAGTACCTCGGCCGCAGCAGGTGATGATGCCGTACTGAAGATGGTTGATGCTTGGGCGGCGGCTTGGTCATCCAAAAATGTGAAAAAGTATTTGTCATTCTATGCGGATGATTTCGCCACGCCTAACGGTGAGAGCCGCGCGGATTGGGTAGATATGCGCCGTGAACGGATTAGCAAACCGAAATCCATTGAAGTGGGCATCAGTGATGCGCAAGTCAGTTTTGCTGATGATGCTCACGCGACCGTAAAATTCCGCCAGTCCTACCATGCCAGCCACCTCAAGACCTCTGGCAACAAGGTGCTCACCTTGGTCAAGACGGGGGGCAAGTGGCTGATTCAAGAAGAGCGTGCCCATTAGCATGATGTTGCTCAGAATCATCTCAGCTTTGGGTTTGAGCCTGTTGCTGAACTCAGCTCAAGCAGCACCGGATTCACGCGCCTCTGAAGCACGTCTAGCAAAAAGTCTGCAAGCGATCAAAAACAACCGTTTAGATCTCGCGCTGAACGAGGTTGACGACTTGTTGCGCGTCAATCCAAACTTCAAGCTCGCGCAATTGGTTAAGGGCGATTTGCTCATGGCACGCGCTGGCGCAATCAGCAGTTTTGGTGGTGCTGCAAATGCACCGCGTGACAAGATTGAAGATTTGCGTGATGAGGCGCGAGTACGTTTGCAACGCGTGCAATCACAACAAGTCGCCAAGCTCGTCCCACGCTATCTGTGGAAGATGGATGTGCAGCAAAAATACGCACTTGTCGTGGACACCAGCCACTCAACACTCTATGTGTATGAGAACAACAACGGTGAGCCGAAGTACGTCACTGATTTTTACATCACCATCGGCAAACTCGGCACAGATAAGGTGTCTGAGGGTGATCAACGTACGCCCATCGGGGTGTACTTCGTTAAAGCCGAATTGCCTAAAAAACAGTTGTCGGATATGTATGGTAATGGAGCTTTCCCGCTCAGTTACCCCAATGAATGGGATCGCAGAAATGGCCGTAGCGGCAGCGGTATTTGGTTGCATGGCACGCCCAGTGATACCTATAGTCGCCCGCCCCGTGCCAGCAATGGCTGTGTCGTGTTGGCAAATGATGACCTCGATAAGTTAGCCCCCTACCTGCAAGTGGGTGTCACCCCAGTCATTATCACCAACCAAATGGCTTGGAATAGTGAGCAAGACGACAGCGCACGCGATGCTTTGATGCAAGAAATCGAGCAATGGCGTAAGGACTGGGCGAGCCTAGACACCGATGCCTACCTCAAACATTACGCACGTAACTTCAGTAGCGACAGCATGGATTTCTCGGCATGGTCGAAACAAAAGCAACTGGTTAATAGTGCGAAGTCTTGGATCAAGATCAATCTTTCTGCGGTTAGCGTATTCACTTACCCAGAACAGCCCAATATGGTAGTGGTGAATTTCGAGCAGGATTACAACAGTAGTAATTTGTCCAACCGCATGAAAAAACGCCAGTACTGGATTAAGCAAAACAATCGCTGGCAAATCGTTTACGAAGGCGCGGCATGAACCTGAAACACCTCATCAACTCTTTATTCGTAGTGCTCTTGTGCTGCGCAATGCAATCTTCATATTCTCTAACTCAAGGCAAAAAAACCATGGTAAAACTGCACACCAATCACGGCACAATCACGCTACAACTGGATG
>JAVHPV010000130.1:0-2818 GCA_036170775.1 Gallionella sp.
TTCAAACCACTCTTTGGCGTGCTGCACATCCAATGCGATGTGCTTAATCAAGGTTGCCAAATCGGGATACTTTGCTTCGTCGCGCAGCTTTTGCAAAAACTCCACGCATAAATGTTTGCCATAAATTTGCTGGTCAAATTCAAACAAATGCACTTCCAAGGTCGGGCACGCCGCTTGCTTCAAGGTGGGACGCACCCCCAAACTCGCCACGCCTTGCAACACACCCAAGCCTTCAATGTGTGCATGCACCACATAAATTCCAGTGAGTGGCGGGAGCTTGTATTTCATTTGAATATTGGCGGTGGGGAAGCCCAACTTGCGCCCCACACCATCGCCATGCACTACGCGCCCGCTCATGCTGTAAGGCCGCCCCAAATAACTGTGTGCGGTATGCAATTGCCCAGCGGCCAATGCAGCACGAATGCCGGTACTGGAAATGCGCACCCCTTCATGCAACACACTGCGTACTGCTTGCACTTCAAATCCACACTGCGCAGCAATTTTTTCCATTAACGCAAAATCGCCCACGCGTCCGCTACCGAAACGAAAATCATCACCAATCAATACATAGTGCGCATTCAGTTTCTCATGCAGCGCATGGATAAAATCCGCTGCACTCATCTGGGCGAAAGCGGCATTGAAGCGACACACGTGTACGCGCGACACATCGGCGGCACGAAACAATGCCAACTTTTCACGCAACTGCGTTAAACGCGCTGGGGCTTGTTGCGGGGCAAAAAACTCACGCGGATGCGGCTCAAAAATCACCACCGCAGTCTGCAAACCACGCGACTGGGCGGCTGCCCGTAATTGAGTCAGCAACGCCTGATGACCCAGATGCACACCATCGAAATTTCCGATAGTGAGTGCAACAGGCTGAGTGTGGGGGGAGTAAAGTCCGCGTAGAATCTGCATAGCGGGCGGATTATACCGTGAGAAGCCACGCCACCGCACACCCACATAACAGGAACAACAATATGGATTACCCTCAAGTCGCCCTCGCTTTCATGAACCATGATCATGCCGAATTTGCCAATTTGCGTAAGCAAATCCTCGCCAAACTTGCTGAGCCCATCGCACCGCCTGAAACCGACAGCTTGCTTGCTGAGTTGCTGCAACATACTCGTCATCACTTCGCTGCGGAAGAAGCGCAGATGCAAGCGTGTGGCTTTCCCGCCTATCCCATCCACACAATGAATCACGATCAGGTGGTTGCTGAAATGGAACGGCAAATCGCGCTTTGGCAACAACAGCGCGAAGTCGCAGTTCTGCGCGAGTTTATGCAGGTTGCGGTAGCCGACTGGTTCGTCTCTCACGTCAGCACTATGGATATGATGACCGCGCGATTTATTGCCGCGCACAGCTAAAAACTTCTTTCATCCGCGCGATTTGTTAAAATCCGCGCCCTTATTGTTGCTTTTCCTCACTAATCCATGACTCCTCGCAAGATACTCGTCACCTCCGCGCTGCCTTATGCTAACGGCAGCATTCACCTTGGACACTTAGTGGAATACATCCAGACTGACATTTGGGTGCGTTTCCAAAAAATGTGCGGCAACACCTGCCATTATGTGTGTGCTGACGATACGCATGGCACACCGATCATGTTGCGCGCCGAGAGTGAAGGCATTACGCCTGAGCAACTCATCGCCCGTGTTTGGCAAGAGCATTACGACGATTTTCGCGCCTTCCATGTTGAGTTCGATAATTTTGGCTCGACCAATTGCGCAGAGAACCGCGAGTGTGCCGAAACTATTTATCTAGCCTTACGTGACCAAGGCTTGATTGAAGTGCGTTCCATTGAGCAGTTTTATGATCCCGTCAAAGAGATGTTCCTGCCAGATCGCTTCATCAAAGGCGAGTGCCCAAAATGTCACGCTAAAAATCAATATGGCGACAACTGTGAAGTATGCGGCGCGGCGTATGCGCCCACCGAACTCATCGCCCCTTATTCGGCTGTCTCTGGCGCGCAGCCTGTATTACGCAATTCCGATCATTATTTCTTCAAGCTGTCTGCGGACACTTGCCAGCAGTTTTTACGCGAGTGGACACGGAGCGGCACATTGCAGGCAGAAGCGGCCAATAAGATGCAGGAATGGTTGGGCGCAGAAGGTGAAAACAAGCTCACCGATTGGGATATTTCACGTGACGCGCCGTATTTCGGTTTTGAGATTCCCGATGCACCCGGAAAGTATTTTTATGTATGGTTGGACGCACCGGTCGGTTACATGGGCAGCTTTAAACAACTGTGCGCCCAACAAGGACTGTCTTTCGACGAATATTGGCAGCCTGATTCCACCGCCGAGCTATATCACTTCATTGGCAAAGATATTCTGTATTTCCACGCACTGTTTTGGCCCGCCGAATTGCAACACGCAGGCTTTCGCACCCCGACCAAGTTATTCGCACATGGCTTCTTGACCGTCAACGGTGAAAAAATGAGCAAGTCGCGCGGCACATTTATCAACGCACGCAGCTATGTCGAGCACATTAAGAACACTGAATATCTACGTTATTACTACGCGGCAAAAATCAATGGCACGATGGAAGACATCGACCTCAATCTTGAGGATTTTGTCGCCAAGGTAAATAGCGATTTAATTGGCAAGTACATCAACATCGCCAGTCGTTGTGCGGGTTTCATTAGCAAGCGTTTTGACGGCAAGCTAAGCCAAACGGACATGGCTGCGGTCAGTGAATTTAGGTCTGCTTATGCGGAAGGAGAGATCGCACGCTGCTATGAAGAACGCGAATTCAGCCGAGCCTTGCGCGAGATCATGCACTTAGCGGATCTGGCAAACCAATACATCGCGGAAAA
>JAVHPV010000131.1:0-2814 GCA_036170775.1 Gallionella sp.
GAATTTTTTCTGCAATCAAGCTCGCCTGCTCTGTGGAATCATGCGGTTGCGTGGTCAACTCGCCTAACAACACCACGAACTCATCCCCGCCGAAGCGCGCCACGGTGTCGGTTTCACGCACACAGGCACGCAACCGCTGCGCCACTTCCACCAGCAACAAGTCACCCACATCATGCCCATGCGCATCATTGAGCGGTTTGAAATTATCCAAATCGAGGAACATCACCGCCGCATAACACTGGCTGCGCTTGCTCGCCACCAGCACTTGCAGCAGCCGATCATGCAGCAGGCGGCGATTAGGCAGTTGCGTCAGCGCGTCATAAAACGCCAATTGCCGCACTTGCTCTTCCAACGTTTTGCGTATGCTGATGTCGGTATGCGTGCCAACCATACGCAGCACCTGTCCCTCTGCGTTGCGTGCCACCACCATGCCACGAGTCTGCACCCATAGCCAATGACCGTCTTTGCAGAGCACGCGATATTCACAGGCGATTTTTTCACCATGACCGCTAAAAAAGGCGCGCCACTGTGCGCTCCATGCGGGGAAGTCTTCAGGATGGACGCGCGCAATCCATAACGCCATATCCGCACCGATTTCGTCGGGGGCAAAACCGAACATCATTTTGCCCGCCTTGCTCAGCTCCACCTGATTGCTCTGTAAATCCCAGTCCCACACGCCATCACCACCGCCTTCAAGGGCAAAGCTCCAGAGTTGCTCAACCTTGCTCAACTCTTCTTTTGCAACGAGCACTTCCATAAAGCGTTCGTTGAGTTTGCACGACATGGCATTGAAGGCCGCCCCCAATTGACCACATTCATCGCTGCCTTCTTTGACCGCAGCATGATCGAAGTTGCCTTGTGCGACCTGCTGACTGGCAAGTATCAAATCGTTTAGGTTGCGCGTTATCCACCACATCAAGCCCGACAACACAATGAAGGACAGCAGCATTTCAGAAAGGGCGATGAGTGCACCTTGCCTCTGCAAGACGTTTTGCGCGCGCAGCACAGGCGATAAATCCAAGCCAAAATAGAGCGTGCCTAACTTTTGCCCAAACATGACCAAGTGTTCACGCACATGAAAAATTGCCCCCTCACTCAAACCAATGCTGGCAATATCCGCATCCGCCTCAGGTAACGCCTGACTATCCGACCAGCCCACTTGGGCAACGCGTCGCCCCGCCAAGTTGGTCACAAGCAGATACTTAATCCCTTCGCCATGCTGGCTTTCAGTCAGCACCGCCTGCACCGTGGCATAGTCGTTTTGCACCAAAGGAGCCACAATAGCCGCCACCAAAATGGGTGAAATTTGCTTGGCTTGTTGCGCCAATTGCTCAGCCATATAGGTGTGCATCAAGCGCATACTGTTAAACACCAGCAGCGACAGCATGACCGCCTCGACCAGCAGCGCAATCAGCAGCAGGCGGGTACGCACCGATTTGAACAGGAATTTCATTTTAGGCTTTGCCGCACTTCCGCCGCGTAAGCATCCATCGCTTTCAATTCGTTAGGCTGGAGTACGCGATAGCCTTGCAGTTGGTAGCGTGCGAAATAGGCTTTGCCTTCCTCAGACTGCGAAAAACTTTGCAAGGCTGCGGCGATACGCGCTTTAAGTGCCTGTTGCCGAGCATTCAGCAGGTACACCCGTCCTGCCATCTCCTCACTCTCCACCAACACCCGCAATTGCGCCTGCACTTCTGGCGTAAAACTTTGGTAATTGGCGAGTGAGGTAAACCCTGCTGCGGCTTGTCCACTGATCACGATATTGGCGACACTGTCCGAGGCACTCACGTAACGTAAAGTCTGCGTCAGCCCTTGCTGTTTCATCCAATGCTGCCCCCATAAGGTGACCAAGGAAGTAGGCGACAAACCTAACATCGGTTGATCGTGCAAGTCGGCGGGAGTATGAATCGGCCCGTTACTCGCCACCACCGCCACCGCCTTAAATTCGGCACGGTAAGTCACCAACGGTAGATAGTTCGCATCCGTTTCAGCAAGTCGCGCCTGATGCCCTGTAGTCACGGCGAGATCGTAATCCTGATGCAACATGCGGCGCGCAAAGTCGGTAAAGTCGGGCGCGGTAACAACTTCAACAGGCCGACCTAAAGCTTTTTCCAGATGCACGCGCAGCGGCTGGTACATTTCCAAAATCTTGCGCGCACTGGTATGCGGCGCAATGCCTAATTGAAACGCCTGCTCCGCGTGCGCCGCCAGCGACAGTGCTAAAAACAGCCCCCCAAACCAACGAAACCAAACTAATTGCGCAGTCATTTTCATCTCCTTGTGAGCCAAAATCTTTCCAGCACGGAAGTTGCAATGCGGGTCGGGGTTTATCTTAACGCATCCATTCTTTTGTCGGGTTACGCTACGCTAACCCAACCTACCCGCTACCCACCACCCCGCCCCGCTTCAGCGGGAAGGCAAACAAACATCTGTTGAGGAGCGCGATGAGACAGGCAATCGCTCGATGAATCGCGCTCCTACAACCTTGTGCCCAAGCTGCCCAGCCCCAGACAATCGAGCTCCTACTTTTGTCGGGTTACGCTGCGCTAACCCGACCTACCCGGCGACTCCTGAGCATAAGTTTTTTCTTGGAAATTAAAATCCAACCATCCATTAGCCCCATGCCCGTCTGTAGGAGCCCGATTCATCGGGCGATGCCGTTAAAAATCGCGCAACACCCAAAGGGCGCAAGCGTGGTAGGTTGGGTTAGCGTAGCGTAACCCGACAAAAGTAGGAGCGCGATTTTTAACGCTCATCGCGCAACACCCAAAGGGCGCAAGAACCTCTTCGAGGTAAATTGCGCTCCTACGGCAC
>JAVHPV010000132.1:0-2789 GCA_036170775.1 Gallionella sp.
AAGTCGGTCAGGTTGCTGATGCCGCCGATATTGACAATGACACGATGAATTTCGGGGTGGCGGAGTACGCGGTCATGGAATGCGGGAACGAGTGGCGCACCTTGCCCACCTGCGGCGATGTCGCGGCTGCGGAAGTCGCTCACCACTGTAATGTCAGTCAGCTCCGCTAATAACGCTGAATTGCCTAATTGCAGGGTGTAGCCCAACTCAGGACGATGGCGCACAGTTTGGCCGTGGCAACCGATGGCAGTAATTTGTTGTGCCGTGATGGAAGTGCATGCTAATAATTCAACGATGCTTTGCGCATACCCGTGCGCTAAGTCATTGCCAGCCCGCTGGGCAAGATGCAGTTCATTCGTTTGAGGATGATGGAGTGCCAACAAACTTTGCTTGAGTGCAGCCGCAAAGGGTAGGTAATGCTGGGCAATAAGCAGAGGTTGCGGCTGGCTTAAATCAACTAGGACGGCATCAATGCCGTCCAAGCTGGTTCCAGACATTAACCCAATGTAGTACTCGGGTTGCAACACGGATGCTTAATCGAGCTTGGCAAGATTGGTGTTGCGCAATTGTTCCAAGCGTGCCACGAAACTGCTCGACAAGGTGTTGAAAGCGGCTTTATGGCTGCCACTGACAGGCTGTGCATTAGGTAAGGCGACGCGCATCGGATCACGTTGTTGACCGGCAATCTGAAATTCGTAGTGCAAGTGCGGGCCGCTCGCCAATCCTGTCATGCCTACATAACCAATCAACTGACCCTGTGCGACGCGTTGCCCCGCACGCAATCCCGCTGCAAAGCGCGACAAGTGCCCATAGACAGTGGTGAGGTGACCAGGGTGGTTTAATTTGATGACATTGCCATAGCCGTTTTGTTTGCCCACCAAAGCGACTGAGCCATCTGAAGTTGCGCGTACAGGTGTTCCCATAGGAGCGGCGAAATCTGTGCCTTTATGAGCGCGCCATTTATTCAAGACGGGATGGAAGCGTGCAGTGGTGAAACCAGAGCTGACGCGTGAGAAGGCGACTGGGGAGCGCAAGAAAGCTTTGCGTACGCTCTTACCTTCCGGGGTGAAATAATCGCCCTGACCTTTGCTGTTTTGGAAATATACAGCACGGTAAGACTGACCTTGATTGATGAATTCAGCGGCTTGGATATTGCCTGCTTGTACCAACGCGCCATTGCTGTAGGTCATTTCGTATACCACGGTGAATTTGTCGCCACGTTTCAAATCATGGTGAAAGTCCACATCGCCGCTGAAGATTTCAGTGAGTTGATTGGCGGCAGATTCTGGTAAGCCAGCAGCATCGGTGGCGGCATACAAACTGGTTCTAATTTCACCTGTACGCACAAATAAACGCTTTTCCAGTTTGGCGGCTACAACGTGACTGACAAATTCAGAGCCACGCTTTTCAATGATGGTTTGTGCGCCTTTGTCGTTCAAGAAACGTAAGGAAATCAAATTGCCCGTTGCGCCCATTTCGACTTGCAATTCTTTGCCAACAGGCAAGCTGCGAAAGCTGGCTGCGGCAGCAGAGGTGCGCAAAAAATTGCTAGCGGCGGCATCTTGCACATTTACGCGACGCAATAATTCGTTGACGCTATCGCCACGTTGCACACGGTCGCTGCGCCAAAAGCTGGCGGTGCTGGTTTCAACCACGGCGACTTTAGGTAAGGCAATTGCTTCGATGGCAACTTTGCCTGAGTCTAATCCCAAATTACTTTCGGGGACTAAACCAAAGGCGGTGACTACGCCCAACAACGGCATGGTTGATACGGTAATGAACCAACGCAGTTTTGATTTGCGTTCTTGGCTGAGTAAATTTTGAGTTAACATTCGCGCCTCCTTGGGCGGCAGTTTCATCACTGCCGCGTGCTGCTGTTTTGACTGGTGCGCACTTTAACAGAAACCGCCTGTGCCACAAAGCCAAAATGATGGGTGGGTGCGGCGCAGACTGAGTGGCAAAATGCTGGCGACCAGCGGCATGAATTTTAAGATAAACGGTAGCTCGTATACATGTGGAAAGATTGAAATGACGAACAATGCAGTGCATGAAGCTGAGGTGCTTGCGCAGATTAAGCGTGGTGCGGATGAGGTGTTGATAGAAGCTGAGTTAAAGCAAAAGTTGGCGTTGGGTCGCCCGTTACGTATTAAGGCAGGGTTTGATCCAACCGCCCCCGATTTGCATCTGGGGCATACCGTGCTGCTGAATAAAATGCGTCAGTTGCAAGATTTAGGTCATCACGCGTTATTTTTGATTGGTGACTTTACCGGTATGATCGGCGACCCTACCGGCAAAAATGCCACGCGGCCACCGTTGACGCGTGAGCAAGTGGCGAGCAATGCCCAGTCCTATTGCGATCAAGTGTTTAAGGTGCTTGATCCACAGCGCACCGAGGTGATGTTCAATTCCGCTTGGATGGATCAATTCAGCGCAGTGGATATGATTAAGCTGGCGGCCACGCATACCGTCGCGCAGATGCTGGAGCGCGATGATTTTTCCAAGCGGTATAAAGGTAATCAACCGATTGCCATCCACGAATTCATTTATCCCCTCGTGCAGGGCTACGATTCAGTAGCACTTAAAGCCGACATCGAGTTGGGTGGCACAGATCAAAAATTCAATCTGCTGATGGGACGCGAACTGCAAAAACACTATGGGCAAACACCGCAGTGCGTTCTTACGATGCCCTTGCTCGAAGGTTTGGATGGCGTGAATAAAATGTCCAAATCGCTGGGTAACTACATAGGCATCACCGACACCCCCAGCGATATGTTCGGTAAGCTGATGTC
>JAVHPV010000133.1:0-2781 GCA_036170775.1 Gallionella sp.
CAATTTTCAGCGGCACGAAAACGCCGTGGTCATAGCCGCGCTGCGTGTCGAATTCGCAATCCAATCCCGCCGCTGCAAGCAGACTTGCAGCTTCATCAGCCAGCCAAGGTGCGCCCAGCGCAGGCCAAGTGAGCGCGTAAGTGTGCGGTGGAAAGCCGTCATAGTCGAACAGCAGCGACGGCGCAGCTTGTTTTTGCAACGTGAAGCGCGCGGTTTCCCAATGCGCCGAAATCACCAGCAGTGCCTGTGGTCGCGCAGGCAGGGTCGCGGGCAGATGCTCCAAGAATGCGCGGTGTCGCGCCCAAGTAGTCGGCGGCTGCCAGTCCATAAAAAAACAAGGGCCGCCGCCATGCGGAAGGAACAAAGTCGGCTGACGCATCACCACACTCATTCCGCGTCAGAACTCCGTGTAGCCCTTTGCACCTGGCGTGTAGAAGGTGCTGAAATCAGGGGCGGTGAGTGCTGCGCCTGTTTGCAGTTTGTGCACCAAATCGGGATTGGCAATGAAGGGTTTGCCAAAGGCCACCAAATCCCCTTTATGCGCATCCAGATCGGCGTTGGCACGCGCTGCGTCATAGCCGCCCGACAGGATGTACGTGCCTTTGAAATTCGCGCGGATGTTGGCTTTCAATGCGGGACTCACCTCAGGTGCGCCCATCGAGCTATGGTCAACGATGTGGATGTAGACCAAGCCAATCGCATTTAATGCTTCGATTAACTGCAGATACAACGCATCCATTTCCGCGTCAGCCAGCGTACCGTTGAAAGCCCCATAGGGAGAGATGCGCATCCCGATATGTTCCGCACCGATGGCGGCAGCACAAGCCTTAGCGACTGCGACGGCGAAGCGGATGCGATTTTCTACACTACCGCCCCATTGATCCGTGCGTTGATTGGTGGCGGTGTTGAAAAATTGGTCAATCAAATAACCGTTCGCACCATGTAACTCCACGCCATCAAAACCTGCCTCAATGGCATTTTTGCAACCGTGAACAAATTCTTGAATCGCCGCAGCGATGTCGGCTTCAGTCATCGCCGTGGGAACGGGATATGGCTGCATTCCTTGGCTATCTGTCCACATTTCACCTGGCGCAGCCAACGCCGAAGGAGCAACAATATGGCTGCCTGCTTGCATATTGGCAGGATGACAGATGCGACCATCGTGCATCAATTGCACAAAAATTTTGCCGCCTGCCGCATGGACGCTCGCCGTCACGCGTTGCCAGCCTTGCACTTGCTCGGCAGAAAAAATCCCAGGTTGACGTGCGTAGCCCAAGCCATTGGGCGAAGGCGCAACCCCTTCAGTGATAATCAGTCCTGCACTGGCGCGCTGCGTGTAATAGCTTGCCATCAACTCATTCGGCACATTGTCGATAGCACGACAACGCGTCATAGGAGCCATCACAATACGATTTTTAAGCGGTAACGAACCTAAAGTAGTGGGGGTAAAGAGTGTTGTAGTCATGGTGTTGCTCCTGTTACTTGCAATAAATACTGCGCATTCCAAATGAATGCGCAGCCAATCAACTTACTGCTTGATCGCTTCTACGGGAATCGTCAGCGTTACTTCATCGCCAACCAATGGCGCATATTTACCCATGTTGAAATCGGAGCGTTTGATTTGGGTCGTGGCATTTGCACCACACGCCTCTTTTTTCAGCATCGGGTGAGGCATACACATAAATGAAGTCACGCTGAGCGTGACGGGTTTGGTGATGTCCTTAATGGTCAAATTACCCTCAACTTGCACGAGTTTATCCCCTGAAAATTTCAACTTGCTCGATTTGAAAGTAATGGTGGGATACATCTCCGTGTCAAAAAAATCTGCCGCTTGAATATGCCCGTTAAACAAGCTCGACCCCGTGTTGACCGACTTGGTATCAATCACCACATCCACCGCACCAGTTTTCGCCACACGATCCAGCGTAATGCTGCCTGTGACGGTATCGAAGCGACTCACTTGTGTGGAATAGCCCATATGGCTGTATTCAAAACGCGGCTTGGTGTGATTGGCTTCTATCATGTAGGTTTCAGGAGCTGCGTAAGCGATGGAAGACAAGCTTGCTGCAAGCGTTAAAGCGATCATTCTGTTCATGGTGCTCTCCTTGTGGGTGGGTTAAAAAGTACTGCGAATCAATCTTGAATCTACGCAACAAAAAGTCCGCGTTGGTAATCGTCAATTGCTTGGTGTATCTGCTCTTGCGTATTCATCACAAAAGGTCCGTATTGCACAATCGGCTCATGGAGCGGTTTGCCCGCGACCAAAATTAAACGTGCTTCCTGTGGTGCGGTCAACACGATGTTTGATGAGGTGGGGGCATTACTCAACACACCCATCTGTTGCGCCTTGACGGTCGTATTGCCCACTTGCACCACCCCGCGATAAACGTAGATGAACGCATTGTGCGTCACGGGTATTTCAGTGGCAAACTCAGTGCCCGCTGGGATATGTATATCCAAGTAAAGCGGCTCGGTGATTGCGCGACTCACCGCCCCCAGCACCCCCTGACTACGCCCCGCAATCACTCGCACTTTCGCGCCCGTTTTGCGCTCATATTCGGGAATGTCAGCACTGGCAAAATCACGATACCCAGGCGCATCCATCTTGTGTTGCGCAGGCAGGTTGAGCCATAACTGAAAGCCTTCCATGATGCCGTCCTGCTGTTCTGGAATCTCGGAATGCACCACGCCACGCCCTGCCGTCATCCATTGCACCCCGCCATTTTCCAATACGCCTTCATGCCCCGCACTATCACGGTGACGCATCCGCCCCGCCAGCAT
>JAVHPV010000134.1:0-2780 GCA_036170775.1 Gallionella sp.
AGTGGATGGCAATACGCAAAAGGGGCGGGATGATACGCGGCGCAAAATCTTGCAGGATGAATTGAGTACCGAGCAAAAACTGTTGGAAGAAGCCAAGCAGAACCTTGCAGCGGGGGCTCCTAACCCCCCTATTCAGCAAACTATCGTGGTGGGTAAAACGCAGGGCGGTGCACCCATCACGCAACAAGTGACTCGTCGCAATGTGGCCGCTTATGAAGAGAAAATGAAAGCACTCAACGATCAGGTTGATCTACATCAAAAGAATATTGATGCGCTGAATACTGAAATCTCCAAACTCAAATAATCTTTTCCCCTCTGGCATGGTTTCTGCTGAGTAACGAGGTATGCCAGACTTTCCCTATCTAACGCTTGAGTATCTTTCCACTGCAGTGATGCTGTTGGATGAAGAGTCACGCATTAACTACCTCAATTCTGCCGCCGAAAATCTGTTTGATGTGAGCGGTAAAAATTTGCTGGGGCATCCTGTGCAACAGGTGTTTACGCATACCGAACAGCTCGGCAGTGCCATGCAGCAGGCGGTGCGGAATAACGCGAGTTTCATTGAGCATGATCTGATGCTGGGCACTTACGGACATGGTAAGTTGCAGCTTAGATGCACGGCGACTCCGCTGCAATTTGGCAAACGCTATTTGCTGCTGGAATTTCATCCGATGGATAGGTCAATAAAGTTGGCGCGTGAAGAGCAGATGCTGGATCAAACCCAAGCCAATCGCTTGCTGTTGCGTAACTTGGCGCATGAGATTAAAAATCCTTTGGGCGGCATACGCGGTGCGGCACAACTGCTAGAGCAGGAGTTGGAACGTCCCGCTTTGCATGAATACACTCAAGTCATTATTCAGGAAGCGGATCGCCTGCGTAGCTTGATGGAAAAGTTACTTGCACCACAAACAGCATCACAATATAGCGCGTTGAATATCCATGAGGTGTTGGAACGGGTGCGTAGTGTAGTGTTGGCAGAGTTGCCTGAAGGTTTGCATATCCAGCGCGACTACGATACCAGTTTGCCGGATTTAATTGGTGACAAAGAGCAGCTCATTCAAGTGATGTTGAATATCGTGCGCAACGCTACACAAGCCATGGCGGGGAACGGACTCATCGTATTGCGTACCCGTATTGCACGCAACGTGACGCTCATCAAACATCGCTACCGTTTAGCTGTCATGGTGCAGATTATCGACAATGGCCCCGGCATCGAAGCTGAATTACAGGACAAAATTTTTTACCCTTTAGTGTCAGGACGGGCAGATGGGCATGGCTTAGGGCTCACCTTGGCACAAGACTTTATTAGCCAGCATCACGGCACCATAGAATTTACCAGCGAGCCTGGACGTACTTGTTTTACTGTATTGCTGCCGTTGCCGTGAAACCTTATCGGCAGGGTGTTGGGGGTTTTCGTGAATCGTTGTATTTGACAAATTGAGGACGCTGTAATGAAACCTGTTTGGATCATAGATGATGATCGTTCGATTCGTTGGGTGCTGGAAAAATCACTGGCGCGCGAAGCCATCGAGTTCAAAAGTTTTGCTACGGCGGATGACGCGTTGCGCAGTTTAGCCACGGACATTCCGCAAGTTGTCGTCAGCGATATTCGCATGCCTGGCAAATCAGGTTTGGATTTTCTGGAAGTGCTGCATCAACGTTATCCGCTCATTCCCGTCATCATCATGACTGCGTATTCCGATTTGGAAAGTGCGGTCTCGGCATTTCAAGGCGGCGCGTTTGAGTATCTACCCAAGCCTTTCGACATCAATCACGCTATTGAGCTGATTGGTCGTGCCCTCGAACAAAGCAAGCATAAATCAGGCGAGGCCGAAGAGGTCGAACTCGGCACGGATATTTTGGGACAAGCCCCAGCCATGCAAGAAGTTTTTCGTGCCATCGGACGGTTATCACAATCTCATGCCACCGTGCTCATCAATGGTGAATCGGGGACAGGTAAAGAGTTGGTGGCGCGTGCTTTGCATCGTCATAGCCTACGCGCGGACAAACCCTTCATTGCGATCAACACGGCGGCAATTCCTAAAGATTTGCTCGAATCGGAGTTGTTCGGTCACGAACGCGGCGCATTTACTGGGGCTGCGGCCACCCGTCGCGGTCGCTTTGAACAGGCCGAAGGCGGCACTTTGTTTTTAGATGAAATCGGTGACATGCCCGCCGATCTGCAAACCCGCTTGCTGCGGGTGCTGTCGGATGGGAATTTCTATCGGGTGGGCGGGCATCAACCGATCAAAGCCAATGTGCGCATCATTACTGCAACTCACCAAAATCTCGATGAACGCGTTAAACAAGGGTTGTTCCGTGAAGACTTGTTCCATCGCTTGAATGTGATTCGTTTACGTTTACCGCCGCTGCGTGAACGGCGTGAAGATGTGCCGTTGTTAGCCAAATACTTTCTGCAAAAAAGTGCGCGGGAACTGTCTGTCGAACAAAAGCAATTCAGTGAAGCCACCTTACAACATCTCGCCGCGCAAGACTTTCCAGGGAACGTGCGCCAGTTGGAAAATCTCTGCCATTGGCTGACCGTGATGACTCCCTCGCAGATGGTTGAAGTGGCTGACTTGCCGCCTGAATGGCGCACGGAGGACATTCCCACAGTGGCGATCAGTAGTGATTGGAGTGGCGCATTGGCGCAACACGCTGCAACGGCATTGCAACGCGGTGATGAACGTATCATGGATACACTGACTGCCGAATTTGAACGCACCCTCATCGTGCAAGCCTTGCTACATACAGGCGGACGACGTATCGAAGCGGCCACT
>JAVHPV010000135.1:0-2755 GCA_036170775.1 Gallionella sp.
CGCTAACTCGCCCCCTAATTGTTATCTTCGGGGACTTGGGTCTGAGCCGACAATAAATACTGCTGATATAAATCTTCACCCAAAGGGCGTTTTTCCGCTAATTCGGCAAATCGGGCGATTTTCAAATCGTCCTGCACCACATGTTGCACCAGCCACTTGTTGAGGAAATACAGCAAGTCTTCAGGGAACTCTTTGTGGTGTGCAATTTTCGCCAACATCATATCCAATTGCATCAATAGATCCGCATGAATTAAAGCGTGCTCGTCTACCTGCGGATAACCTATTTCATGCATTAAATTTTCTTCGCTCACAAAATGAAATTCGGTAAATTTTTTCAGTTCCAGCATCACCCAACGTATTGTTTGATCTGGCTGCCGAGTCTTAATCGCAATATCTAACTTACGGCACAACAACACCAACATACGATGCTGCGTATCAATCAAATCATTATTTAACTCAAGTTCTTTTTCCCAGTGTATGTACATGAAGGCCTCTAGGAATTTGGGAGTTGACACAGATAAATCTGATTTCGTCCTGCCGCTTTGGCTTGATACATCGCCTCATCGGCACACTTTAAGACAACTGCAATTGCACCCACTTCTTGGTAGCTAAAAACGCTCAAGCCGATGCTGGCGGTACAATGATGCTCGATTGATGAAATCGCCTGCCCTTGGGTGGGTGGCGTAAGGCAGTAAGGCTGAGCCAATGCCGCGCGTATTTTTTCTGCCACACCACGTGCTTGCGTTAGAGAAGCCTCTCGATTGGCATCTAATTCCACCAACATCACGACAAACTCATCCCCACCAAAGCGCGCGACTGTATCAATCTCGCGCACGCAATTTTTCAGCCGTTGCGCGACCTCAATCAACAACAAATCTCCCAAGGCATGACCATGCGTATCATTCAGGGGTTTGAAATTATCCAAATCAAGAAATAGCAATGCACCATAACGACCACTACGTTTGCTAGATAACAAGGCTAGGCTCGCGCGCTCTTCCAGCAAACGGCGATTGGGCAAATCGGTCAGCGGGTCATAAAACGCCATACGTTGCACTTTAGCTTCAGCCGACTTGAGCTCGGTAACATCATAGAACCAAGCCAACACCGCAGGCTGCCCCTCAAATTCCATGCACAAATAGGAAGCTAATGTCCAAACGGGAGACTGTTCAGGGATGCGTAATTCCACCAAGCGGCCAGTCACACTCTGCCCCGCAGCCAATACACTTACGATGTCGCGTTCATCTTCAGAATGCGCGTAATACTGACTGACGCGCCGTCCATACACCTCAGCGACAGGCACATTCAACATATCGGCATAACGTTGATTTGCCAACAACACCTCGCCAAACACTTGCTGCGTAAAACCCACGATACGCACCGCAATCGGGCTGCTGGCAAAAATAAATTGCAATTGCTCAACATTTTTACGGATCAACTCACTGGTTTTTAAGCGTTCACTAATATCCAAAAATGTCGCCACCGCCCCCACCACTTTACCGTCCACCAACATCGGACAAGACCAGAGTTCAATCGGAATCGCATGACCGTCTTTATGCCAGAACACCTCATGCGCTTCGTGTATCGCACGCTGATCGACATAAGCTTGGTACATTTTGCATTCACTGGCAGGGTATTTAGAGCCATCGGCATGGGCGTAATGAATCAACTCGTGAATGTGTTTACCTAACACCTGCTCGGCGCGCTGATAACCCAAGATACTTAAAAAGGCGGGGTTAACAAACGTACATAAACCCTGGGTATCCACGCCATATGCCCCTTCAGACATGGAATTCAGCAGCAACTCCAAACGGGCATGAGATGCGCTAATCTCGCGTTGCGACTCAAGCAATGCGCGGGTCTTTTGCGCCACTTTGCGACGCAACTGCCACGTCCAAGCGACCACCACTAACAATAGCCCGAACAATCCCATCAACACATTCCGAAGTAACTGCGTGTAGGGATGCTGACTAATCTCACTGCCCATCCATTTACGTTGCAAGGCGTGTTGTTCTATGGGCGTAAAAGCGGCAAAACCGCGCTCCACCAAGGCGAGCGTTGCTGTGTCACCTTTATGCACGGCGCGATGAAAATCACCGCGATACAACTCAAAGGCTTTATGGAAATTTTCGGCTTGGCGCGCCGCCAAAATCAGGTAAGTCGCCGGCGGCTCATCCATGCAAAATACACGCACTTTTTTATTGATAGCCGCCTCCACCAATGCGTTATAACTGGGGTAAGTATCCACATTAGCGATGCCTGCCGCCGTTAATTGATTGACACAAGCATCGCCACTTTTGGCCGCCACCAAAAATCCTTGCAACGACTGCAAATCATGGATGCCCGCGATGCTACTATCGGTAAAAATCGCTACAGGAATTTGTGCATAAGGCGGGGAAAAATCTAAACTGTTACGTCGTGCGGGCGTGTCAAAAATCGTGTCAATCACATCCGCTTTACCGGCCGCCATTAACGCCTGTGCTTGCGCCCAATCCGTCGCGCGCAATTCAACTTTCACCCCTGTTTTACGCGACCATAATTGCCACGCATCCACCAGATAGCCATCCAGCGAACCATCCGCACGACGTTGTATGTAAGGGGGGTAGTTGTCGTCCATCACCACCGTGAGGGTGGTAGGCGCGGCATAAGAGAAACTCAAACCGCACAGCATCAGGCAGCCACTCCAGAAAATGGAACTCAGGGTGCTGCAAAGTTTGACTACTGCGGGATTCATGGCAGATTTTGTTGTCTTTGTTTG
>JAVHPV010000136.1:0-2746 GCA_036170775.1 Gallionella sp.
GCGAGCGAGTCATTCGCATCTTCCCCAACGACGAGTCCGCCTTGCGTTTGATCGGGGCTTTGCTGGCCGAACAAAACGAGGGCTGGCAGGAGCGAAAATACCTCGATATGGATGAATTCAAGGAATGGGCAGATGCCCAAATGGCGGCTCAACAGGGTGGTAATATCGTCGCTCTGGCAGGCTAAAAAACGTCAGTTACCGAAGAGAATTTACAGCAAAATTTGGACTTGACCTCATTCAGTCTTCAGTGTGCAATGTGGTGTCCGTCTGCTACTCGGCCATAAGAGACGCTGGGGATTTTCTGAAATGACTGATTGCTAGTGCTGTAGTGATGTCCGCTTCACGTTCAAGAACCGACACTCGAATCTAGGCGATTGCAGGACTTGCGATGCGGTGCATGCCCATCAAAATATCGTGAAGCTTTTCTTCTGCCAACGAAAGGTCATATTTCGTTTGCATGTCGACCCAAAGCTGCGGGCCATTACCCAATAGCGCCCCCAAGCGAAGCGCCATTTCTGGAGATACACCACTCCGCTCTGCCAATACTGCATGAAGTGTTTGGCGAGATACCCCAAGATTCCGAGCGAATTCACTGACAGACATTCCCAAGTGGGGTAGAACGTCTTCGCGCAGGATTGCACCTGGATGTGTTGGTTTACGTTTGCGCATGATGACTCCTAGTGATAATTTTCCAAATTGATCTTTAACGCGTTCTCGCCATTCCATTCAAAAGTGATGCACCACGGGCCGTTTACATGAACGCTGTAGCGTTTAGGCTTGCCTTGTAATGGATGGAAGTCAAAGCCTGGCAAGTTCAATGCCTCAGGAGTCTTAGCAATATCAATGGCATCGAGTCGTCTAACGATCCGATCGACCAAAGACGCCTGCACCTTGGCACTTTTGCCCTTCTCAAACAGCTCTTGCAGACCTTTATGGGCGAACGATTCAATCATGGCATAACTGTAAAGCAACGCCTTACATAAGTAAAGTCCTCATCGAAGGGGTAAGTTCGCGGCCAATTGGGTAGCCGCAAACTTAAAGTCAGCTCAAACCTCGGTCTGTTCCGCCATCTCCAAGGCATCATCCACCTCGATGCCAAGATAGCGCACGGTACTCTCTATCTTGGAGTGTCCGAGAAGCAACTGGACTGCCCTAAGATTCTTCGTTCGTTTATAGATGAGTGTCGGTTTAGTTCGTCGCATGGTGTGTGTTCCGTAACAGGTGGTATCCAGTCCGATATGCTCAACCCATCCGTGAACAATCCTCGCGTACTGCCTCGTAGATAGATGAGGTGAATCACTGATGCGACTTTGGAACAGAAAATCATCCAACCGTAGCTTCTCCGAAGCAATCCACTTACCAACAGAATCTTTGGTTTGATCGGTAATCTCAAATTGCACCGGTCGTTGTGTCTTTTGTTGCATCACGGTTGCACGTGAAGCGATGTGTTCTCCGTGAGATATGTCCCGTACCTTCAGTTTGACGAGATCACAAGCACGCAGCTTGCTGTCGATGGCTAGGTTGAAAAGTGCGAGGTCTCTGAGGTGACTGCTAAGTTGAAGTCTGACTCGGATCGCCCAGATGTCTTTCAGTCTGAGAGGCGATTTCTGACCGGTCAGCTTCCCTTTGTTCCATGGTTCATGATGAAGAACTGCAGTATTGGCTTCCATGATGATCTCCTTGTGTAAAAGGAACATCACTCTGCGCGTACTGGCGACGTGGAATCAAGAGGTGGGTCGATATAGTGTTGATACAAGGCAATGTACCAATTCTCATCGCTTTGCAAACATGGTCGGGGTAGACTGCGACTCTGCCTCCTAAGACGAACAAAGCGATCTCCATGACAACCGAAGATTCTCTCAGTCAAAAGATGCAACAGCCCGATGTAAATTCGGTTGTTGATGTCGCGCAGTCAGTCAGTCAGTCAGTCAAAGTCATTGCGAAAATCAGGCGATGGCCGTTGCTTTACTATTGTCGGTATCGGGGCTTCTGCGGGCGGTTTAGAGGCGTTTGAGAGTTTCTTCAAAGCATGCCCCGCTGACACGGGCATGGCCTTCGTGCTGGTGCCGCATCTTTCTCCTGACCATCACAGTCTGCTCACTGAGATTTTGCAACGCTGCACCTCCATGCCCGTGGCGCAAGCTCTCAATCAGACGCGAGTCGAACCCAATCACGTCTATATCATTCCGCCCGACCGCGACATGGCATTGCTCAATGGTGTGTTGCAGCTCTCGCAACCCGACCATGCGCGTGGCCTACGTTTGCCGATTGACGGCTTCTTCCGCTCGCTGGCGGACGATCAGGCCGAGCGTGCCATCGGCATCATCCTTTCCGGTACGGCATCGGATGGCACACTGGGGCTGCGCGCTATCCTCGGTGTGGGCGGTGTGTGCATGGTGCAAACACCCGCCACCGCCAAGTATGGCGGCATGCCGCAAAGCGCCATCACTGCGGGCTACGCCACCCACATATTGAATGTGGAAGCCATGCCGGCGACCTTGCAAGAACTCACGCGCCAGTCAAGCTACCGCAGCAAAGTGCCGCCGCTGTTGACGGGCGATGCCTTGAGCGGCTTGAATCAAATCCTGCTGCAAATCCGCAACAGCACCGGCCACGATTTCTCGCTCTACAAAAAGAGCACCATTGGTCGCCGCATCGAGCACGACACGATGGCGAATGCGGCATGTAATCTGTTGTGGGGTGCGACGTGAAGTCGTGTAACTAACTGTTTATTAACAGAACGTCG
>JAVHPV010000137.1:0-2710 GCA_036170775.1 Gallionella sp.
ATCAAGTCACAAAAGCAAAGCCAGTGCTTTGCCGATTAACTCTCCCGCCCCCAAAACCTAACGCTCACACCTGCGGGTGCGCACGCTCTTCATTGCTATGCAACTTATTTAACGCATTCAGATAGGCCTTTGCAGAAGCAACCACAATATCGGTATCTGCGCCTTGCCCATTCACCACACGTCCTCCTTTGGACAAACGCACCGTTACTTCCCCTTGTGCATCCGTGCCACTGGTGATGTTATTGACCGAGTACAGCAACAATTCCGTCCCACTTTGCACCACTTGCTCAATAGCCTTGAAGGTTGCATCTACGGGACCACCGCCTTGCGCTTCAGCTTGTTGCGTGAGTCCGCCGACGCTCAACGACACTTGCGCTTTCGGTAATACGCCGGTTTCTGAATGGGCGCGCATCGAGAGCAAAGAGAAATGCTCGCACACTTGCTTGGCTACACCTTCGCTCACCAACGTTTGCAAATCCTCATCAAATATCTCGTGCTTCTTATCGGCCAAATCTTTGAAGCGTACAAAAGCCTCATTCACCGCATCTTCACCCGCCAGCACAATGCCCAACTCCTGCAAACGGGCACGGAACGCTGCACGTCCAGAATGTTTACCCATCACCATTTTGTTCGCGCCCCAACCTACATCTTCGGCACGCATGATTTCATAGGTTGCGCGATGTTTGAGCACACCGTCTTGATGGATACCGGACTCATGCGCGAACGCGTTTGCCCCCACAATGGATTTGTTCGGTTGCACTGGATAGCCCGTAATACTGGACACCAACTTTGATGTCGGCACGATCTGCGTAGTGTCGATATTGGTATCGCAGGTAAACACATCACGGCGCGTTTTAATCGACATCACCACTTCTTCCAATGCCGCATTGCCCGCACGCTCGCCGAGGCCGTTGATGGTGCATTCCACTTGGCGCGCGCCATTCATTACCGCAGCCAAGGAATTGGCCGAGGCCATCCCCAAATCATTGTGGCAGTGGGTAGACCAAATCACCTTACCGCTGTTAGGCACACGCGCGATTAACTCTTTGAATCGCTCCCCCCACAACACAGGAATACTATATCCCACCGTATCGGGCACATTAAGCGTCTTTGCCCCCGCTTTAATGACCTCATCAAAAATACGAATCAGGAATGGCATTTCCGAACGCACGGCATCTTCCGCAGAAAATTCGACATCGTCGGTATATTCCAACGCCCACTTCACAGCTTGCACGGCACGCTCGACGACTTGATCTTCGCTCATGCGCAATTTGTGCTGCATATGAATCGGCGAAGTGGCGATGAAGGTATGAATACGCCCACGTTTGGCGGGTTTGATGGCCTCACCTGCGGCACGCACGTCCTTTTCACTGGCGCGCGCTAATGAACAAATGGTGGAACGCTCAATCACTTTGGCAATGCTATAAATTGCGTCAGCATCGCCAGGACTCGCCGCAGCGAAACCAGCTTCAATCACATCCACACCCAATTTTTCTAATTGGCGCGCGATGCGTAACTTTTCTTCTTTGGTCATGGATGCGCCTGGACTTTGTTCGCCATCACGCAAGGTGGTATCAAATATGATTAATTTGTCAGACATGTTGTTCTCCAATGCGATCATTCTAGGGACGACATCCTCATGTGGATGTCGGCAGCTTTATTTCTGAAGGAAAGTTAGATTAGCGCGCGCCGCGCAGCAGTAGCGCAGCCAGCAAGCTGAAGGTGGAATGAAGGGTAGCGATGGAGGTAGAAAAATGCATGGGCAAGATATTACCAGTTTCGGTGATTCAAACAACCTTCTTGTTGCGTCGTAACAGCCATAAAATGTAACCAGATATAGCGTAGCCCATAAAGAAAACAAATAGCACGCCTGGTGGATAGCTGGAAATCAAGATAAAAAACAAGGCAACTATGAAAATGACAACGAAAGGAACGCTCTTCCGCATATTGAAATCTTTGAAGCTGTAGAACGGTAAATTGCTCACCATGCTCAAGCCTGCAAAAACAGTCAAGGCTGCGGCATACCAGCGCACTTCATCACCTTTGAAACCGTAGTCCAACATGACCCACACAAACCCCGCAACGAGTGCCGCCGCCGCTGGGCTAGGCAATCCTTGAAAATAACGTTTGTCGATAATGTCGATATTGGTGTTAAAACGAGCCAAGCGTAAGGCCGTCGCGCAGCAATAAATAAATGCTGCGAACCAGCCCCACTTGCCCAAACCACGAAAGGCCCATTCATACACCACCAACGCGGGGGCAACGCCAAAAGAAACCATATCGGACAAACTGTCGTACTCAGCGCCAAACTCGCTCTGGGTATGCGTCAGGCGCGCAACACGTCCGTCCAAACCATCTAACACCATCGCAATAAAAATTGCCACAGCCGCATATTCAAAACGCGCATTCATGGCTTGCACGATGGCATAAAAACCCGCAAACAACGCCCCTGTGGTAAACAAGTTCGGCAGCAAGTAGATGCCACGTCTACGCAGATTCATCGGTTTGCGGGTATCAAATTCATTCATGTATCTAGGGTAACCGTTTTATGTCAACACAACCAAGGGAGAAAAATAAAAGGGGTGCGAAATCACCGTACTGCCATGGCTTGCCCGCACCCCTCATTGTTACTTAGTAGATGCTGATTTATTCGGTTTTGTCATTCCCGTGAAAGCGGGAATCCAGTTATATCAAGGCTCTGGATCTCCGC
>JAVHPV010000138.1:0-2707 GCA_036170775.1 Gallionella sp.
CGTTGATGAAAAGCATCGGCAAAATCAGCAGCAACACAAAGATATACAGCGAGGGCGGGAATACGGGGTTAATCGTCACGCCCCCCGCCGCTACACCTAGAATGACGCAGATCAATAAGGCTTGATAAGCGAGGTCATCGGGAACAAACATGAACGCCACGCCTATCCCCCATGCCAAACCAACGGCACTGGTGAATACGATAAAGCGATTACCCCATGCCACACACTCAGCAATGCTTGTGGTGACGGTACGATAACGAAAAAGATAATAACTCTCGATACTATGCAAGCCCACCAAAAAACCTAACCATGCCAGCAAATTATCGTGCGTTACCCGATCCCACATCATGCTGATGAGCAATAAGGCGGTCAGCATTTGCCCAGCAATCATCAAGGGATAGGATTGCAAACGGGCGCGTATTTGCTCCGCGCGTATCGGCAGATTCTCCGCATCTATCTCGAACTTAAACAGATTCAGCAACGCGGAACTCATGGGTTTTTCGCCAACGCCAATAGCAGCTTAATGTCATCCGCCAACCACGCAGGCCGCTGTGCGTAAGGTGAGAGCAAACGCACTTTGCCCGCAGGATCAATCAAAAAAGTGCCCGCGCTGTGATCGACGTTGTAACCTGAGCTAGTGGGTTGTTTTTGGTAAACCACAGCAAAAGTTTTGGCAACCGTTGCCGTCGTCTGTATATCCCCATACAGTCCAAGAAACGAGGCATCAAAAGCGGGCACATATTGCGCTAACAACGCGGGGGTATCGCGCTCAGGATCGACCGTCACGAATAACACTTGCAGCTTGTCTGCGTCGCTCCCCAACAATTGTTTCACTTGTGCCATGTCAGCCAGGGTGGTGGGGCAAACATCCGGACAATGGGTATAGCCGAAGAACAGTGCCACCACCTTGCCACGAAAATCGGCCAGGGTGCGTGTTTTACCGTTGTGATCGGTGAGTTTGAAATCCGCATGTGCGTACTTATCACCCAAATCAGCCGCATGAAACGGCGAAGGCAATTTGGCGGGTTCACACCCCATCAACAGCAACGCCAACAGTAACGCTATAACGCTCTTAAACTGCCACATGACAACTCCCCGCCCAACCGTTGATATAAAAGGTGTAGCCCACTTTGATCAAGCCATATACGCCAAAGCTGACCACTAACAAGCCTGCGCTTAATCTAACGCGCGGGGCTTGCACCCAGCGTTTGAGGCTTTCCCAGAACAAGCCTATCGCCAACAGATTGGGCAGCGTGCCCAAGCCAAACGCCAACATAACAAGTGCGCCACTTTCCGCGTGGCCACTGGCCAGCGCAGTAATCAACACGCTATACACCAAGCCGCACGGCAACCAGCCCCACAACGTACCCAGTAATAGCGCACGCCACGGCGTAGTCACAGGGAATAGGCCGCGCGTCAGGGGTTGGATGCGCTGCCACAACCAGCCACCCCATTTTTCGATATGCCGCACCATGCCCCACAGTCCTGCCAGATAGAGTCCCAGCGCAACCAACATGAAGCTGGACAAGGCAAACAGCAGATGCTGAATCGGCACGACATCGCGCAGCAACAATCCTGCTTGACCTATCGCACCAACCAATGCACCTGCCACGGCATAACTCGCCAACCGCCCGCTGTTATAGGCCAAATGGAACGGCCAGCGTGCACCTTGCTTAGGCAACTGTGTCGTCAAAATACCCACCAAGCTGCCGCACATGCCAAGGCAATGCACCCCACTCAGAAGCCCTACCAAAAAAATCGCGATAACGCTGAAATCGCTCATAAATGCTCAGTCTTGTTTAATCCCACATAATTCATTACAACCACGCCTGCGGCGTAGGAGCGCGATTTATCGAGCGATGCGGTCAAAAATCGCTCAATAAATTGAGCTCCTACGGTCTAATAAACAATTCGGGTTGATTTGAATAGCCTGTTCGTCGTTCGGGCTTCCGCCCGACAACACCTTTGCACAAACAACGCGAGATGACAAATACCACAACCCGCCCTGTGCCTTACCTCAACAAACCAAAATCCAAATACCCTGCGGCCTGTTGTGCCGTGCAATCACGCTGATACGGCACACAGCCCAACAGCGGTGCAACAATACGTTGTTGCAAAGCGGCGACATTCTCCGCCAACATCGGCATTTGTGCATCCACCCCATTCGCCACCCAGCCCGCCAAGTTCAGCCCGCACGCTTGTATCGCCGCCACTGTCAGCAAGGCATGATTCAAACAGCCTAAACGCATCCCGACCACGAGGATGATGGGAACGTTCATGCGCACGGCCAAGTCCGCGCTGTTTTCAGTGTCATTCAAGGGCACACAAAACCCACCCGCACCCTCCACAATCACGCTATCTGCTTGGCTTTGCAACTCCGCAAAGGACGCTGCTATACGTTCCAAGTTGATGCTCACCCCCGTAAAACGGGCAGCCAAATGCGGTGCAACCGCCTGCTCAAAACGATAAGGATTGATTTGCCCCTGCCCTGCCAACACATTACTGGCGGCACGCAAACGCAGCACATCGTCGTTGTCGCCACGTTCATCACACCCAGCTGCCACGGGCTTCATGCCAACCACACGTAACCCTTGCGCGGCGAAACCATGCAACAACGCGCACGCAATCAGCGTCTTACCCACGTTAGTATCCGTGCCTGTGATGAAATAGCTCATTTGAGTTTGAACGAAGTCTTAATAATTGCCGC
>JAVHPV010000139.1:0-2706 GCA_036170775.1 Gallionella sp.
TCGCGTGGTCACTCGCCTATTTGCTGCGCTTCAACTTTGAACTTCCCGACGACTTTGTCTCTGAATTACGGCAAACCCTCATCTGGATCGTGCCTGTGCAGATGCTGATCTTTTATCGCTTTGGTTTGTACCAAGGGATATGGCGTTATGCCAGCACAGCAGATTTACGACGTATTGTGTTGGCGGTGTTGCTGGCATCAGCGGTCGCGCCCTTGTTGTTCTGGATGTTGCGCTTGGGCTTAGTCATTCCGCGTTCCGTCCTTGTCATTGATCCCCTGCTGCTGGTTTTGTTAATGGGCGGCAGTCGCTTTGTGTATCGCATGTGGAAAGAGCAAGGGCTATATGGTGATTTTCGTTTGCGCGGCGAGCCTGTGTTGGTGCTGGGGGCTGGGGATGCGGCGGCCAGTTTAGCTAAGGATTTGGCGAAAAGTGGCGAATGGCACTTGGTGGGATTCTTGGATGACAGTCAGGAACGTCATGGGCGCACCTTAAATGGCGTGCGTATACTCGGTAGCTTGGATGATTTGCCACATTGGGTCGAACGCTTGGGGGTGCAGCACGTCATTATCGCTATGCCGTCTAGCTCACATCAGCAGCGTAAACGCGCTATTCAATTGTGTCATGCCGCCCAGGTGCAGACGCTCACTGTTCCATCGTTTGATGATTTGATGAGTGGCAAAGTCACGGTGTCGCAGTTGCGCCAAGTTGAGTTGGACGACTTGCTGGGGCGAGATGCGGTGGCTTTGGATGATGAGGGGCTGCACACACAGTTGACTGATAAAGTGGTGATGGTCACGGGCGGTGGCGGTTCGATAGGCTCTGAATTATGTCGCCAAATTTTGCGTTTTAAGCCGAAAATCTTAGTGCTCTATGACGTAGGTGAGCTTGCGTTGTATAACATCGAACAAGAATTGGTGAAGAGTTTTCCCTCACTCAACATTGCCTATCTGGCAGGCGATGTGAAGGATTCTGTGCGATTGCAGCAAGTGTTTAGCGAATATCGTCCCAGTGTGGTGTTTCATGCGGCGGCCTATAAACACGTGCCGATGATGGAACGCTTGAATGCTTGGCAGGCGGTGCGCAACAACGTTTTTGGCACGTGGCAAGTGGCGCGTTGCGCGCAGCAGCATGGCGTGGAAAAGTTTGTATTGATCTCGACCGATAAAGCGGTGAATCCAACCAATGTGATGGGCACCACCAAACGCATGGCGGAAATAGTGTGCCAAGGGCTGCAACAAACCACAGGCACGCGCTTTGTTATTGTGCGTTTTGGCAATGTATTGGGCAGCAACGGCAGCGTTATTCCAAAATTCCGTGAGCAGCTTGCTAAGGGCGGGCCGATTACCGTCACCCATCCAGAAATCACACGCTTCTTTATGTCCATTCCTGAAGCCGCGCAATTGGTCATGCAAGCGGGCTACATGGGCAAAGGGGGCGAGATTTTCGTGCTCGATATGGGCGAGTCGGTGAAAATCGTCGATCTGGCCAAAGACTTGATTCGCCTGTCCGGCTTCACTGAAGACGACATTAAAATCGAATTTACGGGGCTGCGTCCTGGCGAAAAACTGTACGAAGAAGTATTGGCGGATGACGAAAATACCTTGCTGACTCCGCACCCAAAATTGCGCATCGCGCAAGCACGTGGGGTGGAGGATGAGGAATTCATGGCGTTGCTCCATTGGGTGCAACAAGAGGTCAGCCTGAGTGATGAAGTGGTTCGTCAACGCTTGCGTCAATGGGTGCCCGAATACACGCCGACACCAAACTGATGAAAGCTACGCTGTCGGTCATCCTCATCACCAAAAACGAAGCAGCCAACATTCGTGACTGTTTGCAATCGGTGTTATGGGCGGACGAGATTATCGTGGTCGATTCGGGTAGTACGGATGGCACGCCCGAAATCGCTCAGCAGATGGGGGCGCACGTGTATGTGCATGAGGACTGGCCGGGCTTCGGTGCACAGAAAAATCGTGCATTGAGCTATGCCAGTAAAGATTGGATATTTTCCTTGGATGCTGATGAGCGGGTGACCCCTGACTTACGCGCCGAGCTAGAGCAAGCAATGCAAGAAGGTACAGCGGAGGGATATTTTTGTCCGCGCCTATCTCAATTCTGCGGAAAATTTATCCATCATTCAGGCTGGCATCCCGACTACGTATTGCGCTTATTCAAGCGCGGTTGCGCACGTTTTTCGGATAGCTTGGTGCATGAAAGCGTGTTGCTGCAAGGGCATACCCGCAAGCTCAAAAATCCTTTGTTGCACTACAGCTACCTGAGCATGGACGATGTCACGCGCAAGGTAAACAGTTATTCCGATGCCGCTGCCCAGCAAATGTTTAATGCGGGGAAACGGGCGGGATGGAGCAAGGCCGTGGGCAGTGCAAGCTGGGCGTTTGTGCGTACTTATCTATTGCGTCTGGGTATCTTGGATGGTGGTGCAGGATGGCACATCGCCTTGATGAATGCGCGCACCACTTATCTCAAATATCGTAAGTTGCAGGCGTTGCACCTATAGACTCAGCCCAATGCTCTTTTGATACGGCTGCGCCGCAGTTGCCAGCGCAGTTCGCTACTGTCTTCAGGTTCGCTTAATTGCAATCCTTGTGCCGCCTGCCCACGCCGTAAGTAGTAACGGTCGAACACCGATTGGCGCATTCCCCATTTATTGAGGAACTGTCGTCCGCCGTCATTTTTCTTCACTTTGCC
>JAVHPV010000140.1:0-2677 GCA_036170775.1 Gallionella sp.
ATCTGCTGAAACAGTTCCAAGCGGCGGGCGTTAATTTTGTCAGCAGTGACGGCTTCGCGTAGCGCGCAGTCGGGTTCGTGTAGGTGGTGGCAATCGCGGAAGCGACATTGACCCAGATAAGGCGCAAATTCAACGAAGCCTTGTTCGATGCGACCCACACTGAGGTGATGCAGGCCAAAGGCTTGTACGCCAGGGCAATCAATGAGGCTACTTTGACTGTCTAGCGCATAGAGTTTGGCGTGGGTGGTGGTGTGTTTGCCCGAATCAAGCACGGTGGAAATTTCCCGCGTGGCGGCTAGGGCATCGGGCAGCAGGGCATTGATGAGGGTGGATTTGCCCATCCCCGATTGCCCCACTAGCACGCTGGTGTGCCCTTGCAATAAGGGGCGCAGCTCCGATACATCCTGTTGGGCACTGAGTTCCAGTACGCGATAGCCGATGGCGCGATAAGGCAACAGTTGTTGCCTAGCCGCGTGTGCGGCTTCGGTTAAGTCGCATTTGTTGAGCACGATTAACACGCTGAGTTTTTGGTCAAAGGCGGCGATTAAACAGCGCGTTAATAATTCGTCGCTGAAGGAGGGTTCGGTGGCGACGACGACGATGATTTGTGTGACGTTGGCGGCAATCAGCTTTTCACGGAAAGCGTCGGAGCGATGTAGCAGCGAGGTGCGTTCGGCGATGCGTTCGATAACGCCTTGATTGTCTCCCGTGGCGAGGACGGCAACACGATCACCACACACCACATCGCTTTTTTTGCCACGGGTTAAGCACGGTAGTAATGCGCCATCAGCTAGGCGCACCAGATATTGGCGACCAAAGGCGGCGACGACTTGTGCATTGATGGGGGGGGTCAAGTCAATTCTTTCACTGGGCGAGGTTTCAAAACGGCAAAAATAATGCAGTGGCGAGCGTTTGTGCGACGCGGGTTAGGGTGCGTTGCAGCTTTTCTGAGAGGGTGTAGGCGTACAGATCCAAGCTGCCGATAATTTTGCCAAATTCCCTCTCAAAGCTGAGGTTGCGTTCGGTGTCGTTGATTTCGTTGGTTAACAAGTAAAGCTGGCCGTTGGCATCGCGTGCATTGGAGAGCTTCCATACGGCGATTTCCACATTGCGCGCCGCGTTGTAGACGTTTTGTGGATCAATGTTGTCGGTGAAGTAGAACTCGTTTTTGCCGCCATGTGCTTTGAGTAACATGGTTTGCAGGCCGACGATCAGCGATAACACTCGGTCACCCTGAAATTCAGGCTTGAAGGCTTGTTGTATCGCGTCCGTGCCTTGCAATTCGTTGAGCTGTTTGAAACGCCAATCTTGCCGTGTGTTAAATACCCAATTGACCATTTCATCGACTGAGCCTGAGGTGCTTTTTTGCAATTCGTGCGGATTGCGTTTGTAGAGTTTGGTCATCAACACGCTCAGGTGCAGGCTGTTTTCGCGCATTTCCACATCCGCCATGCGATCAAAATCTGATTTGGCTAATTGTTTGAGCGAGCTGCTTTCGGCGTGTTGTGGAATGGGATGTTTTTCGTTGGCCGCAGGGGGATGTGCGCAAGCGGTCAGCAGCAGGAGCGCGCACATTGTCCAAGGTCTTCTGGCATGAGGCTGGCCGCCCCATTGCACGCCCCGAAGGGAAAAGTTGCGTTTCAAGGCAGTTTGTAATAACGATTCAGGTATGCGCCGAGATGTTGTTCCTCTTGTGCGCTGAGATGTGCGCCAACGTTGCCGCTACAGAACTTGATTTGATCGAGCAATTCATCAGGGGTATGCACTTTACGATCTGCGCGGGTGAAAATCGCACTGCCGTCGCCGCCTAACATTGCCGCGTGGCAGCTATTGCATTTGTATTGGTCGAATAAAGTTTTGCCGCTTTGCGCATTGCCGGTGGGGAAAGGGTTGGCGAGTGCATTGCTGGCAGCGAGAGCGAAAATTAAGGCAACAAGTGTTTTCATGGTCAACTCCTTAAAGTGATTGTAAGTGGGCAATACGCAGCGTGGCAGGGGGGTGTGAGTCATAAAATTTAGAATACAACGGATCGGGGGTTAAGGTTGCCGCATTATCCTGATACAGCTTTACCAGCGCGGTCACTAAATCACTTGCGGCAGTTTGCTGCGCGGCGTAAGCGTCTGCTTCGAATTCATGCTTGCGTGAATAGGCGGACATGATCGGGCCGAGCAGGAAGGTGAACACTGGCATCACCATAAAGAACAGCAGCAAAGCCAAGGCCGTGCTTTGCGTTGCAACGCCCAGCCCTTGATAAAACCAAGCCGCTTGCATGAGTTGTGCTAACACCCAGAGGAATACTAGGCTCAAGGCAAAAGTGCTGACGATGCGTTTCAATACATGGCGATGTTTGAAGTGGCCGAGTTCATGGGCTAACACCGCCTCCACTTCATTGATGTTCAAGCGTTCTAGCAAGGTGTCGAAGAATACGATGCGCTTGTTTTTACCAAAGCCCGTGAAATAAGCGTTGCCGTGCGCACTGCGGGTGCTGCCATCCATCACAAATAAGCCACTGGCGGTGAAGCCGCATTTTTGCAGCAGTGCTTCGATACGCGCTTTGATGGTGTCATCCTGCATCGGCGTGAATTTGTTGAACAGCGGCGCAATAAAGGTTGGGTAAATGAATAGGATGAGCAGGTTGAAGATTACCCATACGCCCCACACATACAGCCACCAGTAT